>CAZYUV010000008.1:0-28992 GCA_964650625.1 uncultured bacterium | reverse complement strand
GGAATGTACTCAAATGCTGAGATCCATTTACCTGATCATTAAATATGTTTTACGTCAATGCCTTTTATGGCTGATGATTTTAGTATTCTGTCTAGGTGGTTTGTTAGCCGGAATTCTTCACGATATTTACCTCGAGCTACCTTCCCTAGATATACCTCGTCTAAATCCTTCTCTTTCGACCAGAATTTATGATCGCCACGGAAAACTCTTACACACTACAAGAGGTAGAACTGCGAGACGTCGTCTAATTAACCTAAGCGAAATTCCTCCACATGTAAAATTTGCATTCACTTCAATTGAAGATCAAAGATTCTTTAGTCATTTTGGCATAGATTTCCGAAGAATTTTAGGAGCTTTAATTATAGATTTGAAGGTTAGACGACTTGCTCACGGAGCTAGCACAATAACGCAGCAATTAGTTCGTAACGTGTACTTGTCTCACGAAAAAACTATCACTCGAAAAATCAAAGAGATTATGCTCGCTTTAAAACTGGAATACTCTCTCACCAAAAATGAAATTCTCGAGATGTATCTCAACACTGTCTACTTTGGCGGCAGTTATTATGGATTAGCCGCAGCAAGTAAAGGCTATTTTAATGTTGAACCTGGTGATTTAAGTGTCGCTCAAGCCTCTCTTTTAGCTGCGATACTCAAAGCACCCAATCGCTACTCCCCCAGAAATAACTTTGAGAAAGCTATGAAAAGAAAACGTACAGTTTTATTTAAGATGCGTCAGCTAAATGTGATTAATGAAAAAACATACCGGAGAGCGTTGGATGAAGCAATAGAGGTCAAACCCATCCATAGACAGAGTTTCTCTAAAGAAGCCAAAGCTCCATATTTCACGTCTCAAGTCGTCCGTGAACTGGTGCGAATGCTGGGATGGAGAAAAGTATTAACCGGCGGCTATAGGGTTATAACGACATTAGATAGTGAGATCCATGAAATCGCTCAGCAAGCTTTTTTAGAGGCTTCTTTATTTAAGTCAAACCCACTCTCTTCCACTCCCGATTTACAAGGAGCTTTTGTAGTGCGCGAAGTGGCCTCGGGCGAAGTAATCAGCTTAATTGGCGGACGGGATTATAATTTGAGTTCGTTCAATCGTGCAACACAGGCACGCCGTCAGCCCGGCTCTTGCTTTAAGCCATTTGTCTATGCAGCAGCCTTCGAGAATGGAGTTCCTCCCAATTTGATTCTTAATGATGAACCTCTCAGCTTTTTTGTTAACACACTCAATAAGGAATGGACACCTGAAAATTATGGTGGGATTTATCATGGACCCAGTATTTTACGCACTGCCCTTGAACATTCTTACAATATGATCGCAATCAAGTTACTGGATAAAATCGGCTTACAGCCTACGATAAATCTAGCCCAAAAATCAGGAATTCATTCACCCATTGATGCTAATCTTACCTTAGCCTTGGGTAGCACCGAAGTGACACCTTTGGAACTTGTTGGAGCCTACTCTACATTTGCCAATCAGGGCATTTTCAGTCAATCTAGATTTATTTTAAGAATTGAAGATCGGACTGGAAAAGTGATCTACGAAAGCAAAGCTATCGAAAATGAAGCGATGAACTCTACAAGTGCTTATCAAACTTTAAGTATGATGCGCTCTGTAGTTACCAATGGAAGTGGTCAAAGAGCTAATGTAAGAGGACTCGAAATAGCCGGGAAAACAGGCACCAATCAAGACTATATTGATGCTTGGTTTGTAGGCTTAACCCCTGAGTTAGCTGCATTAGTTACCTTCGGTTATAATGATAGAAAAAGCCTTGGACTGAAAACCCCATCGTCTAGAGTGGCTGCCCCGGTAGTGGGTGATTTTTTTCGTAAGTTATTAAATAAAAAGCCAGGTATTTTTCAAAGAAGATTGATGGACTTGAAGCCTCCAGGTATGGTTGAGAAAAGGATTTGTAGAACTAGCGGCTTACTAGCTAGGCCAACCTGCCCAGGTAAAACCAAGGAAGTCTTTTCAAAAGAACAGAGTCCTCAGATAGGGTGTCCGGTGCATTCAGCCGCAGCTTCTGCAGCCCTTATGGACGGATAACATTCAATGTCATATATGCGCTTATGGTAATGATAGCGCTTTTTTGCTAGACTGTACGGTCACTAAAGAGCTCTTTTATATACCTTAAGCTCACAACCTCAGGAGGTTTTTAATGCCTTATTTTGACCAAATGGATAATCAGGATTACGAGCAACTGGTCTTCTGCCAAGATAAACAATCTGGATTGCGAGCGATCATCTGCATCCATGATACGACGCTGGGACCCGCTTTGGGCGGACTTAGGATGTATCCTTACGAAAAAGAAGAGGATGCGGTAAAAGATGTTTTAAGGCTCGCTCGAGGTATGACCTACAAAGCAGCCGCTGCGGGACTTAATTTAGGTGGTGGTAAGGCTGTCATAATTGGCGACCCCAAGACTATGAAGTCGGAAGCTCTATTTCGCTCTTTCGGTAGATTCGTCCAAACTCTAAATGGTCGCTACATAACAGCTGAGGATTCAGGCACATCGGTCAATGATATGACTTATATCAATATGGAAACCAACTGGGTCACGGGAATCATGAAATCAAAAGGTGGAAGTGGAGACCCTTCGCCCGTAACTGCCAGAGGAACCTACAACGGCATAAAAGCATGTTGGAATTTTGTTTCGGATACTTCATCTCTTAAGGAAGTAACAGTCGCTGTCCAAGGACTCGGGGCGGTAGGTTATCACATATGTAAGATGCTTCATAAGGAAGGAGCACGTCTTCTGGTTGCCGATATAAATGATGTAAACGTACGTCGCTGTGTTGATGAATTTAACGCTGAAGCAATTGCACCGGAAGATATCCACAAAGTTAAATGTGATATTTTCACGCCATGTGCTCTTGGCGCTGTAATCAATGACCAGTCCATTAATGAATTGCAATGCAAGATTGTGGCAGGTGCTGCAAATAATCAACTAGCTGAATCACGTCATGGAGTCGAATTGAAAGAGAAGGGTATTATTTATGCCCCAGACTATGTCATTAACGCAGGCGGATTGATGAACGTCTATGAAGAGTTAGCTGGCTATAATCAAGATAGGGCTTTTAAGCGAGTGGATCAACTATTTTATAGAATCACCAATATTCTAGAAACGGCTCAAGAGAAGAACATATCTTCCAAAGCCGCCGCCGATGTAGTAGCAGAAAGAAGAATTAACGAAATTCTTAACGTATCAACAATATGGACTGAAGCTGTGAAAGCAGCTGGTCGTTAAAATAGATTTGGATTTTTTTTAAAAAAAGACCACCCAAATTGGTGGTCTTTTTGTTTGCAAGGTTAAAGCAAGGACTTAGTGAGGCTGTGCCTTGGCAGTAAATCATTTTTTTACGAGTAATATACCCTTAGCTTTTGTAATAAATTTCTTTCGCTCTCGGAGGGAAATACGATTCAAATTGTAGAATACTTCTTGAGCACTAATTTTGTCTTTTTCAAAATCGTCCATTAATGTCTTATGACTGTAGTACATTAGAACCTCCTAGCTCTCCAATATTAAATCGATGCCAACTAGGTTTTCTGTTACATTTTAGTCTTAAATAATTTTAGTTTTGTACTCATGAACTGCATAAAAATCAAATATCTAATATGAATTGTAAACTTTTTGTTCGTTGAACAATCGACTATAATGTGACGATAATTTCACGATTGTTCGAAGTTAGTAGTGATGTCAGATTGCATTTATAACTTTAGAGTTTTATCTACCCTTTATGTATTAGCATTTATCTTTCATGTGATGGTGCATGCCGACGTAACACTTGAAAAATATGTTAAAACAAACCCAACAGACCTTAAGGCCGTATACAAATTAGCAAGTTCTCTTGCCAAAAACGGCAACCATAAAAAAGCAGTAAAGTATTGGCGTCATCTAGCTAGCCGCAGAAAGAGTCCAAAAACTCTCTACTTATACGCGAGAGGCTTATATCTTGCAGACACTGGGCATGAAGCCTTAAGCATTTGTGATCGTATCAGTGACCCAACTTACGAATCCAAATGCTCAAAAATAAAGACTAAAGTCCAAGAAGACTTTCCTGAACACTTTCAATTGTATAGTTCAAATCGTCTGGTTAAAGAGGGGAAGTATGACGCTGCGATGGATTCATTGGAAAGTTTACTAGAAGACGATGAGACCGATCCACATTATCGACTTGCAATGGGTAGAGTCTTTCATGGACTCAAAAAATTTGACTATGCCCATGATCATTATCTTTTTGTAAATTCCCAACTAAAGAATGAGCCTGCCAAGAAAGCTATAGCAAAACTCAAATCAGTCGGACAGAAGGCCTTAAAATACGTAAAACAGAATAAAACTTCCGTAGATGATGATCACAAGTTCTACTGGAGAGTTTATTTAGCCTTCAAACTTGCTACGGAAGACTCTGAATATAGTTTTAGGGGACTAAAAATGAGAGCAATCGAATTCTATCGTGAACAAAATGAAGAAAATGAATCTTTCGAAAACCTTTATAGAATAGCTTTTCTGCAGAGTCTGCAGAGAGACAAAGAAGAATCAAAAATTAGTTACGATAATGCGCTTAATAATGCAGAAGAATTAATGTATCCAATCGTTGAGTTTTTAAAATTACAATTAGATACACATGAAGATCGAACAGAGTATGTATTAGATATTATGAATGAAGTCGGCGGAGAAGAGATTTACAGACGCTTACAACAAGCTGCAATCGCTGAAGATAAATCCAACGCTTCTCAAATAGCAAAGTCAGCAAATTCAGCCATGAAGAAAATTGGAGTTAGTCAAGCACAATTTGTGGCTGAGTTCGAAAACTATAAACGTCGAATAAGTAATGCAGAGTCTAAGCTCGAACAAGATAATCTCTTAGCCGAATATAAAAAAAAATACGGACATCTGCTTGATGATCCCGCAATGAAAAAGCGCTTGGAAAACATGCTGCATTCCGGTGATGCAAAGAAACTAAAAGAGAAATATGCCGATCAGCTCGAAAAACTTAAATAAAGGCGATATCAAATTGATGTGTACATTACTCCTCAGTTTGCTATTTGCATGCGGACCAAGCACTGTAGCCTCCGAAATTCGAGGCAAACCTTATACCGGTGAGTTCCATTTTGTTGAAACCAGGCGCAAAAGAAACTACGGAAAAAAAATTCCTCGAGTACTACTGCTACCTGTGCAAAGCACAAAAAATCGCAAGAAATATGAAGATCAAGCCTTCAATCAAATTACAGAATTTTTTCGTAATTACAATTTCGTCGTACCTTCATTCATAGAGATTGATACTTTCTTGGCGCAGAACGAAATTAAACCAGATAACTACTTAAGCAAGTTTGAGACACTGGCTGAAGAGTTCCAAGCAAAATATGTAGTTCTCTTAAAAATAAATCGCATAAGCCGGCTAAAAAAAATAAATGCTGCAGGCACACTGGTAGCTGGAGTCACAGTTACTGGAGTGGGTAGATACGCTGCAGGAGAATATGTATTAAAAGTATACAATCCTAAAAACAGGCAAACTCAGACATTTTCAGCTATCGAAAGACGTAAAGATCATATATTAGGCCTATTTCAAAGTGCCGAAAAACTGGCTTCAAAGCTACAGCAGGAGACACTCCAATCCTTGCTTAATGATTTTGCTCAAAATAAAATTAAACGCTCAGAGGGTTACATTTTGGCTCCTTTAAAAACTTACTTTCCTGATGCAAAAGGGTTTCAGTAAGTCTTATGTCTTATCACTCCATTTTGGAGCTAATGGTTCTACTACAGGAATATGTTGCCAAACATATATCTTGAAGGTATCTTGAGGCTAGGGTTCGGTATGTCTTAGGCCTAAGGACGTGTCGTTTACCATAATCATTTGGCTATTTAAAACATCAGGAGTAACTATGCTACGGAGCGAGTTCAGAGGCGGCTACAATTTAAAGATTGCCGGACGTCCAGAACAAACATTGGAGCAACTGTTGGATATACCCGAAACGATTGCCGTTAAAGCGCAGGATGTACCCGGATTAAAGGCTTTAGTTAAAGTTCGTGAAGGGGACAAGATTAAAGCCGGAGATGTTCTCTGGGTTCACAAACCTGACCAGCGCATCCAATTCGTGTCAGCATGGAATGGAACAGTGCAGGAAATTAAAAGAGGGAAACGCAGAGTATTGATCGAAGTCATACTCAAACTTGACAAGCAGCAAGGCTTTGGTAAATTTGGAATGATAAACGCCGAAAAGTCTAGCGAGCAGGAATTCGTTGATTACTTGCTCAAGACTGGAATGTGGCCATTTTTCAAATCAATTCCATTTCATTGTATGGCAGACCCCGAACAGAGGCCACGGGACATATACATTGTGACAACCGATCTTGAACCACATTGTCCCGACTTAAATTATGTTCTTGCTGGAAAAGAGCAGAAACTCCAGCAGGGCGTCAAACTTCTGCGACTACTCACTCGAGGGAATATTTTTGTCAGTCAGTGTAAAACATCTGCAACTGGCCCGAACTGGAGTGCGGTTGACGATATCCGCTTGATTGAAGTGCAGCCAACCTACCCTGCAGGACATCCTTCCGTCCTTAGCTATCATGTAGCACCGCTTCGTCGAAATGAATGCGCTTGGACGATCAATGCGCAAGATTTATTAGCATTAGTTGACCTCACTGAAACAGGAAGGTGGAACCCCAAGAGAATCATGACTGTCGCGGGTTCGCTTGCAACGAGACCCAGGTATATTGAGACTTATTTGGGTAGTTCCGTCAAACACATCTTGGCTGATGACGTCAAAGAAGGCGACAAAACCTATTTATCAGGCGGAGTGTTCGGAGGAACTGAAACTCAAGAGGATGGTTATTTGGGTTTTGCAAGCACATCATTGCACGTTCTACCAACGGGGTCTCAGCGAGAGTTTTTAAGATTCGTATGGCCCGGTTTTGATAAATATTCATTCTCGAAAACGTTCGTGTCATCCCTTTTTCCTCAAGAAGAATACAATATGACAACAAGTATACAAGGCGAAGACAGGGCCTGTATACAAAGTGGCCATTGCGAACAAGTATGCCCAATTGAAGTCTTGCCACAGTTTTTGTTCAAAGCGGTCATGGCATCAGATTACGATGAGGCTGAAGGACTGGGATTAAGGGACTGTGCACAATGTGGTCTTTGCACCTACGTATGTCCATCGAAGATAGATCTTGCTGGGATCATACGCGATGGACTTGAAGAAGTACGTAAGGAGAGTTAAGTGAAATTTCTACTAGATATTTTAGAAAACACTAAACAAAAGTTGTTCATGCCTGGTAAGCCATTGGAAAAAGCTTTCCCGCTTTTCGATGCAGGTGAAACCTTCCTTTTTTCGCCAGCTCATTGGGCAACAAAAGCTCCATTTGTGAGAGATGCGGTGGACACCAAACGGTATATGTCGATGGTCATCGTGGCCCTGATTCCATGTCTATTATTGGGTATTTACAACGCAGGTTACCAAGCACAAATGTCGGTTAATGAATCGATTGGTTTCATGGAATGCATGATCAAAGGTTCTATTCTTGTAGTTCCCATCGTAATAACCTCCTACGCAGTGGGCGGTATGTGGGAAGGCCTATTTGCATGTGTAAGAAGGCACCCAATTAACGAAGGTTTCTTGGTAACAGGGATGTTATTCCCTTTAACCTTGCCACCCACTATTCCTCTTTGGCAGGTGGCCATCGGTATTTCATTTGGTGTAGTAATTGGAAAAGAGGTTTTTGGTGGCACAGGGATGAATATATTAAACCCTGCGCTAACTGCAAGAGCTTTCTGCTTCTTTACTTACCCCGCCCAAATTTCTGGCGATAAGGTCTGGATTGCAACTCCAGATCATATATGGTGGAATACAAGCTCTCCAGGAGAGCTTGTAGATGGATTTTCGGGAGCTACAGCTCTAGCTAAAGCTGCGTCCACTCCGGGGTCGCAGAATATAATTGAGCAATTACATACTGCGCATTTTAACATGAGTAACCTTTTCTTGGGGCTGGTTCCGGGATCTATTGGTGAAACGTCTACTTTAGCATGTTTGATCGGTGCGGGATTTCTGGTAATAGTAGGAGTTGGGAACTTCAGAAATATCCTAGGCACCATCATCGGAGGAGTATTTACTGCGTCTGTTTTAGCGGCTGTTGCACCAGATACTCTTCCCGGAATTTTTCATCTACCTGCGCACTACCACTTGGTAATGGGAGGCTTCATGTTTGGCGCTGTATTTATGACCACTGACCCGGTGTCTAGTGCTGCAACTAATAATGGTAGATGGGTCTACGGCTTTCTCATAGGTGTAGTAGCGATTATCATCCGGGTAGTAAACCCAGCCTATCCTGAAGGTATGATGCTGGCCATTCTGTTTATGAACATATTTGCACCATTCATCGATTACTGGGTCGTAAAGGCGCACATGAAGCGAAGGAAGGCATTCCATGAGTGATAATAGTTATACCCTAATGTATGCGGCCATTGTCTGCTTTGTTTGTAGTTTCATGCTTTCGCTTTTCGCTGTGGGTCTACAGCCCGCTCAGCAAAAAGCTGCAAAAATTGACTTATATCGCAATATTCTAAGTGTTTTCGAGCTTGGAGGGACGGAAATGGCTGATACAGAAGTTGAAACCACATTCCAAGAAAGTATTAGGGAAATTGTTATTGATACAGAGGGCAACGTTTTTGAGGGACAAGCTTTCAGTGATGTTCCAGAGAAGCAAAGATGTGAACTTTTGTATACGAAATTTCCTAATAATCCAGAAGATTGTAAATTATCAGTATTCAGTAAGGTTTCAGATGGTGAGGTTGCAGCTTATGCAATTCCTTTAGAAGGCAAAGGACTCTGGTCAACTTTGTATGGTTATTTAGCCTTAGAGAAAGACGGCAGTACAATCATGGGCATAACTTTCTACAAGCACGGCGAGACTCCTGGGTTAGGTGCAGAAATTTCGCAACCGTGGTTTGCTAATAATTTCAAGGGTAAGAAGCTTTTAGATGAAACGGGAGCTCTGACCAGTGTAAAAGTCTTTAAAGGCAAAGCCAAGGATTCGAGTTTACCTGAAGACCATGTGGTCGATGGCATTAGCGGAGCAACTATCACTGCCGATGGGGTCACAGACTTGTTAAAGCATTGTGCGCAAGTATTTGATCCATTCTTATCAAAAATTCGAAAGGCAGGTGCCTGATGGGTATGCTCAAGAGTTTACCGAAACAACTTTCAGATCCATTAGTGGAAAATAATCCTATAGCCAGTCAAGTCTTGGGAATTTGTTCTGCACTAGCCGTAACGGTGATGCTAAAACAAGCTGTGGTGATGTCCCTCGCTGTAATTTTTGTACTTGCAGGCAGTAATGTAATTCTAAGTTTCATGCGTAAAGGATTACCTAGTCGTATTCGAATCATAGTCGAAATGTGTGTAATTGCCTCTTTGGTGATCTTGGTGGACCAAGTCTTAAGAGCTTATTTCTTCGAATTATCTAAACAGCTCTCTGTTTTCGTGGGATTAATAATCACAAACTGTATCGTTCTAGGTCGTGCCGAAGCCTATGCTCTTGGAAATGCGCCTTGGCCCTCGTTTCTAGACGGAATAGGTAACGGACTTGGATACACTTTAGTTTTGTGCGTGGTGGCCGCATTACGGGAAATATTGGGTAGTGGAACCATATGGGGTATCGCTCTGATTCCTCAGGCGTTCTACGACTTAGGCTATGTAAATATGGGGTTAATGGTTTTACCACCAGGGGCTTTCATACTGCTTGGTCTATATATTTGGCTACAGAATACACTCCTCGGCAGAGCGGGAGAGGAATAGGGGATAAAGATGGTTGCAGAGTATCTTGGTTTAGCCGTTTCGTCTATTTTCATTAACAATATTTTATTAGCTTACTTTTTGGGAATGTGTACCTTTTTGGCGTGCTCAAAGAAAATTGAGACTTCGATGGGCTTGGGAATCGCTGTTATTTTTGTGCTAACTATTACAACGCCTGTCAATTGGGCAGTCCACAGTTTTTTCTTGCAAAAGGGTGCTATGGTTTGGTTGTCACCTGATTTTGCGGAACTCGATTTAAGTTTTCTAAACTTGATAACATTTATAGCGATAATCGCAGCACAAGTTCAACTTCTTGAGATGATTTTAGATAAGTTCTTCCCAGCATTATATTCAGCTCTGGGAGTATTTCTGCCCCTTATAACAGTGAACTGTGCAATTTTAGGATGTTCACTATTCATGGTAGAACGAGCCTATGATCTAACACAGTCAATTGTATTTGGTTTCAGCTCTGGAATAGGTTGGTTTTTGGCGATTGTTGCGCTGGCATCCATCCGAACCAAAATCACATACAGTCATGTGCCGGAGGGATTAAAAGGACTGGGAATAACCTTTATTATTACTGGACTAATGGCTATAGGGTTTATGGGTTTCGCTGGAATCAGTCTTTGAAAGGATAAATTATGCTTACGACCACAGTTGCATTAAGTATTTTGATTTTTGGTGGGGTAATTGTAACCTTGGTGTTGATTCTCAATGTAGCAAGCGCAAAGCTTGTTCCTGCGGGCACAGTCAAAATTTCAGTCAATGGCGGCGAGAAGGTAATCGAAACTAAGCCTGGCGCCAACTTATTAAGCGCCCTGATGGAAGAGGATATTTATTTGCCTAGTGCATGTGGTGGAGGTGGGTCTTGCGCCATGTGTAAATGTCAAATCTTTGAGGGTGGCGGAGATGTTTTGCCTACTGAAGAAGGCCATTTAAGCAGAACAGAAAAAAAGGAACAAGTGCGCCTATCCTGTCAGGTAAAAGTTAAGAATGACATGGAGGTAGGGGTTCCAGAAGAGGTTTTTGGTATCAAGCGCTATCGTACAATAGTCAAATCAAATGATAATGTAGCCACATTTATCAAGGAGTTAGTATTAGACATACAAGATGGTAAGACACTGGAATTCAAAAATGGGGGTTACATACAAATTGAAATACCTGAATATAGCTGTAAGTTCAGCGATTTTGATGTGGAAGAGCAGTATCACCCAGATTGGGATAATTTCAAATTGTGGGATATAACAATGGATAATAAGGAAGAGTGCTTTAGGGCCTATTCCATGGCAAATCATCCGGCTGAAGGACAAAAGGTGATGCTGAATGTCAGAATCGCAACACCTCCGCCCACAGAGCCTCGAGGTACAAAGTATGATGCGCCACCCGGCGTAGCATCAACTTATATCTTCAACCTTAAAGCAGGGGACGAAGTCTATGTGTCAGGACCCTATGGCGAGTTCTTCATTCAAGAGACTCAGAGAGAGATGGTTTTCATAGGTGGTGGTGCTGGAATGGCTCCTATGCGCTCTCACTTATTCCATCTATTTCATACTGAGAAAACGAAGAGAAAATGCTCGTTTTGGTATGGAGCACGATCACGCAGAGAGATGTTCTATGATGAGCAGTTTAAGGAGATCCAAAGCAATTTTTCTAACTTCGATTATAATGTTGCGCTATCTAACGCAACGGATGAATGCCAGTGGGATGGTTATACAGGATTTATCCATCAAGTACTACTAGACAACTACTTAGACCAACATGATGATCCGGGTGATGTTGAATACTACCTGTGTGGGCCACCAATGATGAACAAAAGTGTATTAGACATGCTAGATGAGCTTGGAGTAGAACCTGAAATGATCCGATTGGATGACTTCGGCGGGTAAAATTTATCCAAGTTCAATCATCAATATGCCCGTAGCACAGTTTTCTATGCCTACGGGTTTTTTATATCGATATGGAAAAACCAAAATTAGCAATAAAGCAAGTCATATTTGTTGTACTCATATTTGTGGGACTTTACGTCTATGGACCGAAACAATCCAGTATGTTCAGTGTTTCAGGCAAAACGATGGGTACCTATTATGTTGTCAAATCTGACTCCGAGAAAGTTGAGGATCTTTCAAATGCTATAGATCAGCTTTTAATTGAGTTTAATCAAATATTTTCTACCTACATAAAAGACAGTGAAATCAGTCACTGGAACTCAGAAACAACAACTAGCCCTAAGACAGTTAGCAAGAAACTTTATTTACTTGCTGAAAAAGCACAAAGATACTGTGAGCTATCCGAAGGGCGTTATGATGTTACAATCCAAGGCTTAGTTAATGCTTGGGGATTCGGGCCACAAAAAATAGTTTCTGCACCTGATGCCGATACAATTGAAGTATTATTACAATCAGTAGGCTGTAATAAATTCGAATTACTTAAAGGTTACCAGCTTCGAAAAAAGCATCCTAAGGTGCAGTTAGATTTCAGCTCAATTGCTAAGGGCCTGGCTGTGGATGAAATCTATCAGTTCCTGGAAACGAAAGGATTCGTAAATTTTCTGGTTGAAATAGGCGGAGAAGTAAAAGTTTCCGGTCAGCCTAGTAAATCGCGGAAATATTATAATCTTGGTATTAATCGACCAGACGAAAATTCATCTACGACAGATATTGCTGAAATTTTGCTAATAGAAAATGGTAAAGCACTAGCTACTTCTGGCAATTATAGGAATATGTTAGAAGATGGAAGTTTGAAATGGGCCCATATTCTTAACCCTATTACAGGCAAACCACAAAAAAGTGATGTATTAAGTGCATCCATAATAAGCTCTAGCTGCGCTGAAGCAGATGCGATTGCAACAATGGCGATGAGTTTGGGCTCAAGCAAGGCAGTCAAAACACTTGATAAAATGAACTTGGAATACCTTCTTATAAGTCGCGAACCGATTAGTGGCAAGCCCAAAATACTTAGAAGCAAAAATCTAAAATGGCTTAAATACGATTCTTAGACGGATTGGTTTATTGTAAGTTTGCCTAGATTGAATAAAGTTCAGCTGTTTTTCGATAATTCCTTAATCTCTTCAAGATCAGGTATATCAGTTTGGGCATTTTTCACTCTTTGCATCGCTTCAATCAATTGGTCTTCGCTGATCCCACCATCACAAGCATTCATTTGACCGGTAGTTTCACAGATACAGTCTAATTCTACCTCGCGACCATCCACCATAAGAGGCGGTTCTCCCTTGCGACGGCCACAAGAACCGGAAGGGGCTTTCCCATTGATTAGAATCCCGATACTCAAGAAAAAAAAGCACGTTGAGAAGATCACCGTGCTGAAAAATACATGCTCCATTATTACATTTTAGCATACAATACTAGACGTAGTTGCTTAGATACAAATCGATACTTTATGAAAGAGAACAGAATCGGCTGAATATACTATGGCGAATAAATCTCTAAATCCACTAAAAATTATGGCTTTTAATCAGCGCGATATTGAGCCTGATATCTTAGCCACCTATCTCCATTTTTTAATGGTGCCTGGTGAACATGAATTAGGCTGTCTTTACCTATACAGCTTTTTGCAACAAGTCCAAAGAACCTTACAAACTGAATCATTTTTAGCCAGAACACTGCAGAATATAAGTGGACACATAGACTCTAAATTTGCAGGATTGCCAGATAATCTCTCGATTGCTAGTAAACTTGATTTAGAAGGTGTACCACTGGAGTTGCTCATAAGCAATGATAGACACAGCTTACTAATAGAGATTCAGTCAGCAAATTCTCAAAGTTCACGCCTTCAGGAAGCTTATAAAAACTATATACGACATCATCCCCTTAAAGCTGGCCATCGTATACTCTGCTTGGTAATAGGTCCCGAAAATTATGAAACCAATAATTGGAGCATTCCCCTGCGGCAAATAGATAGATTCAGTTCAATTAGATTTGATGGAATGAAAGATGCCGAACCTTGTATTAAATCAAGCATAATAAATATTTTTCAAAAATATGGTTATTTAATTGACGACGATAAAAATCAAAATAGTAATTCTAAATATCCTGCCGGGTTTCTACTCTTAGAGGACCTTTACCACTTCATTTCAAGTGATTTAAAAGGATATGGAGTCGAAATAGACCCACATAGTATCCAAGGGGTAATTTACCTCAATAGTTCTCAACTAGAAAAGAAGTCAGATGGCTATGTTTATATTCCCAATGGTTTATCGGGATTACTAAGGATGCCTTCTGAACACATCGAAACCTATAAATTTGCCTTTACTAGTAATAAACTGAGCGCTCCCGGGTGGCTTTCCGTTAAAAGAGTAAACTCTTATCTAAAATGGTTTTTATCCCAATCTGGAAGTGATACAAAAGCAATTATTTCTCGACGTACTAGAAAACGCTACCAACGCGGAAAATGCACCAAATTTTAAGAGTTTAATTGGTACCATGATATCTTCCCCTAGAACGGTTTCATCCACTACAACAGCGTTCTGGTACAGTATGCGCGGCTTAGGCGCTATCTACCTAATTGCTTTCAGTTCTCTATGGGTTCAAATAGACGGCCTGATAGGCTCTAGCGGGATTTTACCGGCTCCCATGCAATTCGCGAGGCTTTCTCAGAGTACATCATATATTGAACTCCCTAGTTTTCTGCTATTCATGCCTAGCGATTTAGGTTTACATATTTTATGCGCGCTGGGCTGTGTCTCGTCAATTTTCTTGCTTCTAAATTACCTAAGTCCCTTAGCTGCAATCTGCGCATGGTCTGTATATCTTTCTTTGATTCATGCTGGCCAAGTTTTCATGGGATTTCAATGGGATGTTTTACTTGTGGAATTCGGCTTTCTGGCTATATGGATATGCTTTTGGTTAATGAAGCCAAATCCAAGGTATCTGTCTTCGAGAATCTTTTTAAAATTACTCGAATTCAGCGTTACAATTTTAATCTTTAAACTAATGTTCAGTTCCGGAATTGTTAAGATTCTCGGTGGAGGTAGCTGGCTAGATCTAACTGCACTGCAATATCATTTTTTCACACAACCCATTCCGGGCCCTTTAAGCAAGTGGTTTCATGAATTACCCAAATCCTTACTCACTTTTGCGTGCGCAATTACTTTTTACTTGGAACTATTGGTACCTTTGGCCATACTGATTCCATCCAGACCATTTCGACATATAGCGGCCTTACAGCTCATAGGGCTTCAGGTCTTATTTATGCTCAGTGGTAATTTTGCATTCTTCAACTTATTAAGTATTGTCATCTTTATTCCACTGCTGTCTTTTGAGTCATTTGAGTCAAATAGACATTTAGATATGACAAAGAGTCCACATAAATTTCTGGGTGAAATCCTATATCTTTTTATTAGTGTTCTTTTGGTATTCCTTTTATTGATCAATCTAAAAATTATTTGGACTACTTGTCACTTTGAAAGTTTTCTCCCAATATCCATTTCTCAAAAAATTAATAAATTCATTGATTACCAAAAAGATTATCACCAAAAGGCACGCCCTTTTTTGCTCGCAAACTCTTATGGTCTGTTCGCTAGAATGACAACTCACCGTCCTGAAATCCAAATTCAAGCTAGTATGGATGGAAAAGCCTGGGAAGATTATGAATTCAAGTACAAGCTCAACAATGAGAATCAAATCTTACTTCAGGTAGCCCCTCATCAACCAAGACTAGACTGGCAAATGTGGTTCTCAGCCTTGCGTGGTAGATTTCCAGAACGAGGTTGGATGCTCAACTTTATCTTAAGACTTCTTGAAGGCGAAAAATCTGTTATTAAGCTTCTTAAATCCGCACCTTATAAGCAAAAACCACGATTTATAAGAGCTCTACTATTTCACTACGAATTTGACAATACTAACAGCGAAGACGCTAACTGGAAAAAAGTAGAACAGAAAATGTGGTTGTCTCCGGTGCAGCTAAACAAAAAGGATAAATAGGAGGGGGGACAAAGAGACGTATGGTAAACAAGTGCCAAAATTGGGAGCGCAAGGCACCCGTCACCTCAAATTCTAAACATCGAGAGCGTATTAAGAAAAACATCCGAGTAGATAACCCACCTGAACATTAACTGTTGTCTCAAAGTCCCCCACCTTGTGACTAGCACGACCTCCTACAAACAAAAATCATGCCAACAATAAAAATCGGTCCATAAATGAAGTTATTGCAAATGTTTTATGAATCAACAACAGCTTACGGCCATAAAAGCCAACAAAAAAACAGAATTTAATTAAATGTGATCATATTTAATCAAATTTGAGGTGGTTATATTTGATCATATGATCAAATTTGATCACTCTGTGGGCTTATTCTTTCTTTATATATTGTGATATATTCTGGGTAAAAGACCGGTTCAAACGGAGAAAAGTCATGTCAAATTCATCAGAGAATAAATCATTGTCAAAATTTACAATACTTTTGGTAGTCCTATTACTAATGCTTTCATCTGCTGGATTACTTCACTATCTTTCATTGCCAAAAACCATAAAACCAAAAGTCCCGAACAAATCAAAACTGATGACTATGTCCCTGCAGAACAAAGAAAAAGAATCTCTAGAAACTACACCAATTCAGCCCAAACAAGTTCAAGTAATTCTTAAGGTAACGCCAAAAACTACTGTATTTGACCTCAGTATGATTAAACCAGAAGTCTTAAATTTGGCCTACTCTGAAAAAGGAGAAGTACAGATGATGATGGATGAAGGGATTCAATACCAATTACAAATCCAAGCGACTAATGGTCAAAAAGAACTCATCGAAATTCAACCATCGGGTCAAATGGAAGTGCATTATATTCGCTTTTAACGTAGCGCTACAAACCCATCCAGGCTAATGATAGTAAGGTCGTAATACCGCATAGCACGTACATTGTTAACGCAAAAGCCACGAAGAGGTCTCTTTTTAGCCAGGCAGAGTGCGACCTATCTTTATTACTAAAGGCTTTCGCAATAATGAGAAAGACCAAAACTGACAGTAAGATAGGCACTTCAAGAGCAAGCGAACTTTGAAATGGGATTATTAAGATCACATAAACAAGATAGGTAGGCATGCAGGTCAATAGGCAGAAAAAATAGGTGCTAATTCCACAAACTCTAAATTGTTCTGATAATGCTAGGCTAATAACAAACGCTATCCATGGACAGCACATCCATAGCAGAAACGTTTCAAACCAAACCGCTGACCACAACATATATACATTTTGAGCTATAGAAAAGATCGGGTCAAGCATCCATTTGCGAATTAACTACGCTACTTCAGCATCTATTCCTGATTTTTATCAAAAAATCCATGCACTGCGAAAGCCAATAGATGTGTCAAAGCGAAATAAAAGAATAAACTCGCCGCTGCGTCATATTGTTTAGCTATGCGCATTCCTAGACCGAGCTGTATAAACACAATACCCGTAGTCAATAAACCGAGTTTAGTAAACATTAAACACGACGTTTTGGGCAACCATTCCCTACGAAATAAAGCCATTAAAAATAGTAGACAAATTAGACCTTCAAGCACACCAATGATAATTACATGGGAAGTCATTCCACCTGGCACTGGTAAACTCATAATTATTGTATCTTTGAATAGTGACGTGAAGTAGGCGGCATTACCTTCCAGATTCTGGAATTTTCCGATCGTAGCGGGAATGAAAATCGCTAAAAAGACCAAGTGAATCGGTAAAATTAATAAGAAACGAGGGTTTGATATCAACTGTCGCATAAATTTTCCCTTTGCTAAAAATATTGCAGTTATTGAAACATGTCATTATCGCATAATCAACTAAAGGCTAATAATCGAGCCTGAGCCCAAGTCCAATCAATTCATTCTGATTTGGTTACGAGATCTCTCCTAATCAAAGAACAAGTCAATTGATCGTCAAAATACTTAACCCCAGACTGGACTGGAATGTAATTTTCCTTTAACCAATCCCAACGATTAAGCCCAAAAACTCTGGTCCAGAAACCTGTACTGTAAATAAAAGAAGGTTTAAGATTCATAACAAATTGATGCACTTTTTGCTTGGTCTTTTCAGAATGTGCTAATTCTCGAACAGTGAGACCAGCGAAGTCATAAACTCTCAAAGTACTTCCGTATGCAGTGCCACCTGCATCCACGTCGAGAAGCGTAGCATCCTGAATCTTAAGTTTTTCGGCAATCCGCTCAAAATTTTGTGACCTTTGAATACGAGGACCCACATCAACATAAGGCTGCTGCAGTTGTTTATAGTCATCCCGCCACGTCCAACCCAGTAAAACTAGTATATTCACTAGTATAACTAGTAGTACCACTAATACTTCCTGAAAACGCATCACTAATGACCAAAGAAAACTTGCTATCGCATAAGCATACAGTGGCGCTAAAGGTGACATGAATCTCCAACCTCTCATCCAGTCACCTCCACTTAACATCAAAAAAATCAAATGGATACCAAACAGACTCAATAGTAACCACTGACGTTTGATAACAAGAAAAATCATCACTGGAATGACCATATAGGGAAACGTAAGAAAACTACTGAAATAATCCCAAAAATATTGAAGGCCTAGTTTAAGGTTCAATAAAGGGTCAGTACTGTGCACAAGGCCCCATTTGGCCCAGATTGTATTAGGTACAATATCATGAAAATACAAAAGTCTAAGCAATGTTAATACCATCAAAAATATGGCACTCATTAACATACTCTTTCGTCTTTCTTGTTGATCTGCTATTGCAAAAATAAACGCAAAAAGAAACCCTTCCGGCCTACTAAAGATTATCAAACCTAGAACAATCCAAAGAGATTTACTTAATTTACGTTTGACACATAAATAGGCTAGGCAGAGGAAAAATCCGTAACTCGCATTTTCCAAACCTGTAACAGCCCAGTAGGTATGATATGGAAAACATAATAAAACGAATAATATCAAAAGAGGCCAGTAATGCCTGAAACCAAAGAAACAAAATAGCAATCCCGTAGCTATATGAAATAGAAGCCCCAAAATTTTTGAAGCCTGTACAAGGTCATGCCACCCAAGGCTATAGAGTCCAGCTAGAGTCAACGTCCATATCGGATTAGAAAACCCCTCCACGGGCAACATGCTGGAATGAAAACAAAGACCATAGCCCAGAGCCAGATTCTTGGCATATTGAAAACTAATAGCTGCATCGTCCAGACAGTTTCCCCAAAATCCTTGGGCTAGATAGGCCTGAATAATAATAAAGCCTGCACAGACCAGAAAATACCAGCGGGTTAAATTAGCTTGTTTCATGGATTCAACATAACAATTTTGAGTATTTTAATACACATTTTGAATCGAGAGTTAGAGTGAGTTGCAAAACATTGTGACATTTTGCGACACTGTGGCTATCAGGATAAATCTTTGGAGAAGACATGTTACTAACAAATATTGAATATGTACCAGGCCAAAAAATCACTAAACATCTCGGTTTGGTGAGCGGAAGCACCATACGAGCAAAGAATGTGGGAGCCGATATCCTTGCCGGACTCAAAAATCTCGTTGGTGGAGAATTAAAAGGTTATACAGACCTTCTAAATCAAAGTCGTGAAGAATCCCTCGAAAGGATGAAAAAGCAGGCTAAAGCATTAGGTGCAAATGCTATAATCAACGTGCGGTTCTCAACAAGTTCGGTGGCTCAAGGAGCCGCGGAATTATACGCTTATGGTACAGCCGTAATTGTTGAAGCAGATGAGCAATTATGAGTCTAGTCGTATTTTTATTACTATTGGTTTCTGCCTATGCCATAGGAACTTTCGTTGAAAAACGTCATTACCAAAGCATAAAAAAGCGTGAAATTGAGATGCTTGACCTGCCAGTCGTTACCATTAAAAAGGTTCCTACAGAAAAGAATATTGTAGGTATTCAGATGGTGAGTGGTTCAGCAGTTATCAGTTTAGACTACTTTAAACGAGTTCTGGCCTCTTTAAGGATGCTAATTGGGGGAAGAGTACGAACCTATGAATCTCTCATCGACCGAGCTCGTAGAGAAGCTGTCCTTAGAATGAAGCAAGCATGTAAATCAAAGAACGGACTCATTATCAACGTCAGAATTGAAACATCATCTATCGGCAAAAGTGCTAACGATAAAAATCAAGTGGGGTCGATCGAAGCATTGGCCTATGGAACAGCAATCTACTTCGATCGTTAAAGATGCTGATCAATGATAAAGACCGTCAAATTAAGTTGATCACAGAAGGTCATAATGCACCCCAAGAAAATCTACTTATTGCCTTCGTAAAAAATTTCTTCGCAATACTCTTAGGACTCGGTTTAATAGCTATATTCCTAATATCAACAGCTAATTTAATTATTGATTTTCTACCACACCGTCTCGATCGTTCAATCCAAACGGCCTTACAAAAAGTATCTCTAACGCATTCCAAACCAAAAGGTAACCAAATTGAGGTTTACTTAACGGAAATAGTTAACAAACTTAAACGGCATCATGCCCAGCTTAAGGATATAGATTTTCAGGTAATCTATGATAACACTCAAAGTATTAATGCTTATGCAATACCAGGAGATAAGATACTAGTTACTAAAGGTTTATGGGATGTAGTTAAAAGTGAAAATGAACTTGCAATGGTTCTGGCTCACGAGTTAGGACATTTCAAACTTCGTCATCATCTTAAGGCCTATGGAAGGGTTGGTGTGATAATGTTTCTCATGATTCCATTTACGGGTCAAGATTTCGGAGCTGAATTAATGCAAATGATTCTTGACAATGTGGCTTCTGGATATCAGCGACAACAGGAAATTGCAGCTGACAGTTTCGGTCTTTTTTTAATGCAGGAAGAATATGGAGAACAGTCCGCCGGTTTAACTAATTTTTTAGAAAACCTTAGTAAAAAAGAAAATTTGACCTCACAAATTTTAAGTCACAACTCTACTCATCCAAGTTCAAAGAAAAGAATCCAAATTATCAAGAATAAAATGAACGATTTAGGCTTTAAATTTGGGGTACTTACACCTCTGAAACTTAGTAAAAAGATAGGGATTAAAAGTTCAAAAGACTCCGATTAAATTGAAAATACCTATTTAATCAGGGTTTTGAGCTTAAGTCGGACAAATCCTCATAATTAAAATCAAGTATTGATTGACTTTAATGTGAGACTATCCTAGCATCCGAATCCTCTGTTCTAGACATTTTACAAGCAGAAAAGTGACTAGAAATGTTCTTAACGGGAAGAAGCAGGGGGCTATGCAAAGCGAAGAAGCTTTGACATATAATTCCTCTGGTGTGGATATCGACGAGAATCAGAAAGCCAATAGGCTAATCTCTGATATCGTTCGAGAGACTCTCAACAAGGGAGTGGTATCTCAACCGGGGTTCTTTTCTGGGGCTATCCGCCTCAACAGCCTCTTACGCGGAAACCAAAGTCATTTGATATGCGATAGTTTCAACGGTCAATCTTTTGATTCTTTGGAATTGGATGGTTCAGTGGATTGGTTTGCTTGTCTGGACTACTTTGCATCCACGCCACTTACTAGCAATTCAGTATTAAATTATGTCAGACAATTAGCCGATTTTTGCCTTGAAAAAAAAATTACCATTCTGGGGGGAGAAACCGCTGAAATGCCTGGTGTAATTCGTGAAAACTCCCAAGAACTTGTTTCATACTTCTTTGGCTTGGGAAAATCCACTCAAGCGAAGGTCAATGTCCTTGAGAGAGGCTTCATATATCGTGGCGAAAGCTTAGATTTATCTAGCTTTCACGCCAAATCTCCAAATTCGTGCTTAGTCATGAGTACCGATGGAGTAGGCACCAAAACCGTTCTCGCATCAGAAACTAAGCAAATAGACTCTCTGATCGGAGATATTCTTGGACATTCTCAAGGTGACATAGCATGCCTAGGAGCATCAGGAATTGGGGTTAGTCTATATCTCGGAGTAAATAATGAGAGCCTAATCAAAAATCAAACTGATCTCATTCGAAGAGCCGAAAGTATGTGCCAAAATTATGGTTTAAAATTGCTCGAATTTAGAGCCGAATATAAACCAGAGATATATGAACCAGAACAAATTGACCTGTGCGGAACTATCGTAGGTCTTGTTGATGAATCCGCAGCTCTTACTGGCAACAAAGTAAAGGCTTCACAGCTCTGCCTGGGAATCCCTAGTAGTGGATTACACACAAATGGGTACAGTCTGGTAAGGCGCATCCTAGAATATTGTAACCCCAAAAACAGAGTTGAATTATTAAAGGACCTACTTATTCCGCATCGTAATTACGCGCCATACGTTCAAGCACTACTGCAAAATTTTGGGGAATCAGTAACCTCCATAGCACACATCACAGGTGGAGGCTTACCAGAAAATTTAGTCCGAGTATTACCTGTTGGATTAGAAGCTAAATTGGACTGGGGCAGCTGGATAGTCCCCGAGGTTTTTGAAAGTTTGCGGAGAATGGGCAATGTTCCACTTAATGATCCTGAAAATAAAGGAATGCTGCAAACTTTCAATATGGGGATTGGACTGGTGATTACGGTGGAGAACTGCAACTCCAAAGCCATACAAAGATTCAGTGAAGATTATTTTCAAAGTAAATGTCCAATTATCGGTGTTATCCAGAATGGCGAGCAAGGAGTAAAGTTTAATGGCCTCTAGACTGCAATTTTACTTTAGACGTGGAGCACCGCAACCTCTAGCTTTAAAAATCGAACAGGAGCTCTCCGAAATTGGATTCGAAGACTGCAGAGTGGATTGCTCTGAAATTTATTTTCTTCCAGTATTGGACGAAAAAGCATTTAGATTTGCCAGCGATAACTTTTGTGACAAACATATTCAGTATTTAGCCACGCAATCCGCGGTAGAAGGCACTAGGTTGCATGTACGCTTCAAACGCGGGGTCACTGACAATTTAGGAAGTACAGCAAGGGAGATGCTACTTCAGGCTTACCCCGATTGCATGCCGATTCATCAAGTGGTCGCTTCTGCACGCGAATTTAGAATTGAAGGTGCTGAACCTACAAAACTTGCTGAATTTGCCAAAGACAATCTATATAACCCATTAATCCAAGAATGCTTCATTTTACTTCCAGGTGAGGAGGCTCCTTGGCCAGTACTTGAAAGTATACCTCCCAAGATTGATCCCGTAGTGAAAACAATCTCTTTAGATTTGGAAGCTCAGCAACTTTTAGAGCTCTCTAATTCCATGACACTGGCACTGGATGAGAGAGAAATGCTGGCTATCAAAGCCCATTATAGTGAAAGGGAAGTTCGCAATAGGCGCACTTCGCTCGGCTTACCCGAATGGCCAACTGATATATAACTGGAATGTCTCGCACAAACTTGGAGCGAACACTGTCATCACAAAATTTTCAATGCTCGTATTCTTTATCAAGATCAACATGAAGAATTCGAGGTAGATTCTCTCTTTAAAACTTATATTAAAGGCCTTACGGAACAACTTAATAAAGACTATTTAGTGAGCGTTTTTCATGATAATGCTGGAGTAGTGCGACTTCATAATTCTTACGACTTGGTCTATAAAGTAGAGACTCATAATTCTCCCAGTGCTTTAGATCCTTATGGCGGAGCAATGACAGGCATAGTCGGAGTTGATCGTGACCCATTAGGGACTGGCTTAGGAGCTGAGTTACTAGCTCACGTTAAAGGCTACTGCCTTGGACATCCGGATAGACTCTCAAAAATGCCTTCTGGTTTACTACATCCAAAAAGAATTCGAAATGGAGTTCACCAAGGAGTAATCGACGGAGGTAACCAGTCTGGTATACCATTATTACGCGGATGGGAGATATTTGACGCGAGCTTCGCCGGAAAACCACTAGTTTTTTGCGGAACTCTAGGTCGCCTTCCCCAAAAAATAGGAAATCGAGAAGCAACCATTAAAGAGATATATAATGGTGATCAAATTGTAATGGTAGGCGGAAGAGTGGGTAAGGATGGCATTCATGGCGCTACTTTTTCCAGTATGGAATTGAGCGATGATAGCCCTGTTCAAGCTGTACAGATTGGTGATCCTATTACCCAAAAGCGAATGAGCGATTTATTACGTCAAGCTCGTGATCTAAACCTTTATCGTGCGATCACTGACAATGGAGCAGGTGGTTTAAGCTCTAGTATTGGAGAGATGGCTCAATTATGCGGCGGTGCTCGAGTCTATCTTGATAAAGTACCTCTCAAGTATGCAGGATTAAAACCTTGGGAAGTATTTCTTTCAGAAGCACAAGAACGTATGTCACTGGCTGTCCCGCCGGCAAAAGTTAAAGAGTTTCTACAATTATGCGACCACTATGGTGTAGAAGCCACAAATATTGGAGAATTTACCGACGGTGAAACCCTAGATTTGCTCGTAGACCATAAACTACAAGCTAGTTTACAAATGAAGTTTCTGCATGAAGGGGATCCGCGTTATGAGCTTAGAGCCAGTTACGTAGGACCTATGGAGCAAAACATCAGTCTGAATGGAGAGATCGATTTAGAAAATTTATTACTAGGCTTGTTAAGCTCTAACAATCTCTGTAGTCGAGAAGAAAAACTCCGTCAATATGATCAAGAAGTCAAAGGACTTTCGGTAATCAAACTTTTGCACGGTATAGATCAAAATATAGTTCCTGACGCCTGCATATTAGCTCTCGAACAAGATGGGACAGAATTAGTTGCGTTGAGTGAATCTGTGCAACCTTTTTATGGTGCCCTGGACTGTTACCAGATGGCTCTATATGTTGTGGAGGAAGCGACTCGTAGAATAGTCGCCAGCGGTGCAGATCCGACGAAATTAGCTGGAGTTGATAATTTTTGCTGGCCAAGTGTAGTGCGTCCAGGAATGCCAAAATTAGAGCAAAAGACGGCTCAACTTGTTCGCGCTAACAAAGGACTATTTGATGCTTGTATGGCCTTCGAAATTCCTTTAATTTCAGGCAAAGACAGTATGGCTAATGACTGCACTAAAGTCGATCCACCAATAAGCATATTACCCACTCTTCTGTTTAGTATTTTAGGTCCCGTTAAAATGCAAACAATTCTAGGACTAGAGCCATTGAGAATAGGTGACTTCGTATATATTCTCGGATCTAATAGGGGGCAACTAGCTGCCAGTCAAATCAATCATCATCTAGCTAGCCTCGGTAAGTGTGATAATGTACTCAGTGGGCCTCTGCCTTCTGTAAATCTGAACGAATCAAAAAATCTAATCGGATGTGTGGCCAAACTTAATGAAGAAAAGCTGCTTCATTCATGTCATGCACCTGGAATGGGTGGACTATTAGTTGGTCTGTGTCGCAAAGTTATTGCATCAGGCTATGGTATAGACATAAAGCTTGATGAGAAAGAACCTTTATCAGATTGGCAGTATCTTTTTGGTGAAGATTCCGGTCGAATGATCATTACTTTCGCTCCAGAGCGTAAATCAATAATCGAAAAAACACTTTCGAATGAAAGAGTACCGTTTTTAGAAGCGGGCTCGGTCATCGCTGATAATCGACTAAGAATTCAGGGCAATCAAGGCGGCTATCACTGGAGCATCGATCAGCTAAAATACGCGTATTCGCGACAACCGGGGGAAAAGTTATGAAAAAGGCTTTAGTGCTAACCGGTGAAGGGCTGAATTGTGAAGCCGAAACCGCGCACGCACTCCAGCGTGCTGGGGCCGAGGTAGAAATCAAGCATATTCGTGACCTCATAAATAACTCAGCAGAACTAGCTAGCTATCGAATATTAGCCATCTGTGGAGGGTTCTCCTATGGAGACCATCTCGGAGCGGGTACTGCATTAGCATTACAACTACGATTAAGTCTTGCCACTGAACTCCAACAGTTTGTGGATGAGGGAAAACCTCTAATCGGAATTTGTAATGGATTTCAAGTCCTATTAAAATTAGGCCTTTTAGAAGATTATGATCCTATTAATGCTAGTTTGACCTGGAATAAAGAAGGAAAGTTCATAAACCGCTGGGTAAAGGTTTCGGCAAGCCCCAGCAACTGTCTCTGGACTCGCAATCTAACGCAATTCGATCTTCCAATTCGAAATGGTGAAGGCCGCTTTTACAGCATGCAGAAAAACCAAATTGAACAATTACGACTGAATCAGCAAGTAGCTCTTGAATATGTTGATCATAATCCTAATGGGTCCCACGGTATGATTGCAGGACTATGTAATCTACGTGGCAACGTACTTGGCCTGATGCCACATCCCGAAGCAGCCGTCTACAACTGGCAAGTCCCAATGTGGCGCTTGAATGGTCTTGACCCTTTTGGACAAGGTCCAGGCTTACAAATGTTTATCAATGCAGTGGAGGCAGCTTGATGCAAACTGCCGCACCATTGATTTGCCTAGGCATGGGCTCGGGTAGTGGTAGTAACCTCGAAGAGCTTATTAAGGCCGAGGACAACTTTCGGGTTGCCCTATTGTTTGCTGACCGTGAATGTGAACTGGAAAAAATTGCATTGAAAAATCAAAGAAGTTTTCTAAGTCTTAATGCGAAACAAATTACAGGTTCACGGGCAAAAATAGCATCTCAAGTCAAATATTTAGCCGCCTGCGAACGCTTCGAGCAACTAGCGCTGCAACAGATTACCGCCTGGGAAACACAAAACCAAACCATTGATCTTGTCTTACTTGGCGGATACATGCGTCTTCTACGGCAACCTTTTTTGAAGAAATTTGCTGGACGCATGTTGAATGTTCATCCAGGCAACCTCAGCCTTAATGACCCAAATGGACAAAGATTACTTATAGGATCCAAGGCTATATTAAAGGCCTTACTATTAGGTCATAAAGGCACTCGATCCTGTATTCATATGGTTACTCCTGAAATGGATGCTGGCCCTATACTTGAAATTTCAGAAGAGATACCTTTCTCAGCTAGAGCTAAGCAATTACGAGAACAGTTGTTATTACCTTTACTGGAACGCATCCATTTGAATGAAGAGCAAATTAATAATATGAGTGCCCAGCAACTGGAGGAGCTACCATCGATTCTTAAATCTTCATTTCCCGTTGCCATGAAAGAAGTTCTATTGCATTGTAATGAACACCAAAATCTTCAAAAAAAGCTAGCCGACTGGCCTACTTACATCAAAGTGGTTAAAGCCATTGCCCGCGGTAAATCCAAATTGCCGGTAATGGAAGATCAAGGAGCCGCGTAATGCTAAGTTCTGAATGGATTTTGATTCTAGACTTCGGAGGCCAATACACTCAGTTAATTACAAGAGCCGTAAGAAGAGCAGGGGTCTACTCAGAAATTCTTCCGTTTAACAGTAATCCCGATGAATTATCCAGTAAGCCTAAGGGAATCATATTATCGGGGGGGCCAGAATCAGTATATACTGACCAAGCTCCTCAACCCTCTTCTAGATGGCTGGAATTAGGTATTCCGATTCTTGGAATTTGCTACGGCATGCAATGGCTGAATCATCACCATGGGGGTAGCATGCTGCATGGCGCAAACCATAGTGGAGAATATGGTGAAATAGAAATCAATATATCTAATGATCAATCTCTTTTTGATGGAATTGATAAGGAAATTATTTCTTGGATGTCCCATGGCGACAGTATTGATCAAAATGGACTTGCTGAAAATTTTAAAATCATTGGTAACTCAAAAAAACATGTAGCTGCCATTTTTAATCAAGAGAAGAATCTCTACGGTGTTCAATTTCATCCTGAAGTTAGTCACATGACTGACGGACAACAAATTTTAGTTAATTTCCTAAGAATAATTTGTAAATGTAAAGCTAATTGGGGAATGCAAGATTTTTTAAGGCAAAGTCACGATTACGTAAGAGAAACTGTAGGCCAACGAGATGTACTTTCATTTGTAAGTGGCGGAGTAGATAGTAGTTTCGTTACCTGCCTTTTGAGTCAGGTCGAGGGAATTGGTAATGTTCACGCCGTTTATATAGAAGCTTTAATGCGTAAAGGTGAACTCCATGAGGTTCAAGAAGCATTGAAGGCTGCTGGAGTCGAGAAACTTAGAATAGTGGACGCTAAACAACGATTTATAGAGGCTTTAAAGGATCAGTGGGAACCAGAAACTAAACGCAAAATTATAGGAAACTTGTTTGGAGAGTTACAGACCGAGGCATGCGAAGAGCTGAACCTTAACGCAGACACAACTATGTTAGCCCAAGGGACTCTTTACACCGATTTAATTGAAAGTGGCAAAGGAGTGGGTTGCAAAGCCCACAATATTAAATCCCATCACAATGTGGGTTGCAAGTTTATCGAAGATCTCAAGGAACGTGGCCAAATAGTCGAGCCTAATCAATGGATTTTCAAAGATGAGGTTCGTCTTGCTGCAGCAGAAATTGGTTTGCCAGCTGAAATAGTCAATCGACAGCCATTTCCTGGGCCCGGTCTAGCCATTAGAATTGTGCAAGGACGCGAGGAATGGGTCAATCAAGAGTTTTTCATACTCCAAAACCAAGCTGCCGCATTAGCTTCAAAAGATGGTTTCGATGCTCTATTACTACCTGTCAAAACTGTTGGTGTTAAGGGAGATAGTCGCAGCTATGAACATGCAATAATGCTACAAGGAGCTCGCAATTGGACAGATATACGTAAAACTACCCGCAAATTAACCCAAGAGCTTAAGGGTATTAATCGAGTTGTTTTCAATATTTCATTGAACCAAACGATAGCATCCAGCCATGCCGTTATTGATACTAGAGTTAGCAATGAAACTGTTGAGCTGCTTCAAGAAGCAGACTGGATTGGTCGTGAGCTTTTAGAAGAATATGATTTCCAAAAAAATATAAGTCAAAGTATTTTCGTCCTTTTTGGAGCTGACCCTTTTGGTCTCGGTAAACGTAGTCTGGCTTTAAGAGCAGTAGTCACTGAGGATTTTATGACAGTTACTCCTGCGGTCCCTCTAGATTCTGCGGAAATCAGGCAAGCTGAAGAAAATGGGAAGCCAGTATCTCTTAGTTGGGAATGTTTAGATCTAATGGCGAAAAGATTAATCAATCAATTGGATCTTGGTGCCTTTGTTATTGATGTCACCGATAAACCACCCGCCACGACCTGCTGGGAGTAATACATCTTAGTGAGCAATCATGGAAATTAAAAACTATCCTATTCTATATCGTGGAACTGTTAAAAATGTGAGGCAAGTGAAGGCTTGTAAAGCAGATTCAGCAGGGCTTGCTATTTTTGAATTTAGTTCAGACAGTTCAATCAAGGATTACGGTAAACTTCCCTTCACAACTCCCTTTAAAGGTGAAGATTTATGT
>CAZYUV010000007.1:0-31187 GCA_964650625.1 uncultured bacterium | reverse complement strand
AGATACCAATTGATCCCGTTTATTCTGTTCAAATTTTAGGCTCGATTCACGCTGTTTTATTGCATCTTGGATAGCATCATTAAATGCTGCGGGTAATTGTTTCAGACTCTTGGCTTGTCTTGTTCGGAAGGCAAAAACAGCAGCACGAGTAATACTTTCACGGTCGAATGTAGTTTTGATATTTTCTGAAAATCGCCAGACTAAATCGTCTTCACGAAAAGCTGGTTCAATCAAAAGTGTCCATTGGATATTGCTAGATTTTGGAGCTTGACTAGCAAACAAGAAAGATTCTTCTAAACATTCAAAATAATAATATTCAACTTTCTGATCAAAATGTGCTGGAGAAAACCATCCTAGATAAAATTGATCGAGATAATCTAGAAGTCGATTTTTTGTAAATTTGGACACTATAAAACCCTATATCAGAGTGGTGATTTTACACCATTTTTAGTGCCTTCTCTGATATAATTCTACCAATGGTTCCTTGATGGAGCCTTTTTTTGTATTGATAAGTCGTGCAGAGTAAATCAACAAAGGAATTTCAAGTATGCGAAAACTATTCGGGACCGATGGAATTAGAGGTACCGCTAATGTAGAGCCTATGACCGTGGAAATGATGGTCAAAGTGGGGCGAGCTGCAGCTTATCTTTTAAGTAACAAAGGAGAAAGGACCAACCACCCTATCGTAATTGGTAAAGATACTCGTGTTTCTGGTTACATGATTGAATCGGCACTCGTTGCCGGAATTTGTTCAATGGGTATGAATGCTTGGTATACAGGTCCTCTGCCTACGCCTGGCGTAGCGTTTTTGACCCGTTCTCTCAGAGCTACTGCAGGAGTAATGATAAGTGCTTCTCATAACCCTTATCAGGATAACGGTATAAAATTTTTCCAGAATGATGGATACAAATTGTCTGACTCTATCGAAAGCGAGATTGAGCGTTTGATTGATTCCGGTGAGGTTGACGAAATTAGACCAACCGCAGAGATGGTCGGAAAAGCATATCGGATGGAAACGGCAGTTGGTCGTTACATGGAGTTTGCCAAAGCTAGTTTTCCTCGAGAAATGAATTTAGATGGTCTCAGGATAGTTGTAGATTGCGCGAATGGAGCATCTTACAAAGTTGGACCTGGGGTTTTGGTGGAGCTAGGAGCTGAGGTTATAACAATCAACAGCAATCCTAATGGTTTAAATATCAATGAACAATGTGGCGCTATGCATCCTGAAAAAATGCGGGTAGAAGTTATTAAATCTGGAGCTGATGTTGGGATTGCTTTTGACGGAGATGCTGATCGAGTTATCTTTTCAGATGAAAAAGGAAACGAAGTAGATGGCGATTTAGCTATGGGGTTAGCTGCAATAGAAGGTAGTGAACAGGGTTGGCTAAGTCGCAATACACTAGTAACTACTGTCATGAGTAATATGGGCTTGGATATTGCCATGCGACGTCATGGAATAGATATCATTAAAACTCCAGTAGGGGACCGTTATGTGGTGGAAGCCATGAAGAAAGAAGGCTATAATTTGGGCGGAGAGCAATCAGGTCATTTGATTTTTCTAGATTATAATTCTACGGGCGATGGTTTAATTTCTGCTTTACAGCTTTTAGCTATTCTGAAGCGACGCGATAAGCCTTTATCAGATATTGTTTCGGTGGTGCAAAAGTTGCCTCAGGTGATTCAAAATGTGAAAATACGAGAGAAAAAACCATTGACTTCCATGGTGTCGGTCAGTAAGGCAATAGCTGACGTTGAAAATAAGTTGAATGATGAAGGTAGAGTTTTGATTCGCTACTCAGGTACCGAGAATTTATTGCGGGTGATGCTTGAAGGTGAGGATGAGAAACAGCTTAAAGACTACGCATCGAAAATTTGTGGTGAAGTAGAAAAGGAAATTGGAGCCTAAACTATATGAGCGACCTGCTTGATAAATCTCTGCAAGAGGCAGATGAGACCTTAGCAGAGCTAATCTCAAACATGCCCAAGGATAAGCGCGAATCAATTCTTCAAGAATTAGAGCGCACTCATCCTGATTGGGATTTGGAGTCGCTCTTGCAAGCTCAGGTTTCTCAGCAGTCGGAATCGTCTCATTTTGAAAAGATTCTTCTAAACAAAGAAGGCGAGAGAGAAGACAGTCAAGTACTAGATAAATCTGGTGATGCCGCCAGACTAACTAATGAAGAAAGAGAGTTTTTCTTTGGAGAAATTAGTTCAAACGGCAGTGAAGAGGAATCGGAAGGTTCTGATGGCGTTTTTCTAGCAGGCAATGAGTTTGAAGTTCCGAATGAGGGTGAGGTAGAGGTCAGTGTAGTTGAGCAAGATGCAGCCATATATGAGGATTTGATGATTTCGCCTATTCTACGCGATTCCAGACGACTGCTTTATCTAAATATGTGTGTTTTATGCACTATTTTATTGGTAATGGCGATCATTGGTTTTCAGCAATCACAAATCATAATAAGAATGGAACAGTCTCAAGATGCCCCGATTATTTCTCAGGGCTTAAAAATAGATAATAGTGATACTGACTTGCCATGGAAATTTTTTCTACTTTCAGGTGAGCAACAGCGGTTAGAACTCAAACAAAGATTAGATTCGAATTTAACCTCTAGGGAAGAAAAGATTTACTGCTATTCTATGTTGGCAACCTTAGCTTTTCAGGAGGGGGATTGGCAGCAAGGACGTGAGTACTTGCTGGAAGGTATGCAACTGAAAAATGAGATACAGGAAGCGAAATAAAACTTGGCATTTGTCTTTGCCTTTATTTGTACTCTTTTTCGTGAGCAATGTGGAAGTGCCTTTTAAAGATATAAAACGACAGGGACGCACTTTGTAAAGCCTGTCATGTCAACTATTAGAGGTAGATATGAGTAAGATATGGCTAAGAGATATCAAACAGCATTTAGGTGAAATTGTTACATTACAGGGCTGGGTGTTTAACAAGCGTGGTAGTAAAAATATCCAATTTATTGAATTACGAGATGGTACGTTGGTATTACAAGGTATCGTTACTCTTGAGGATTCCGGCCAGGCAACTTGGGATGTGGCCGAGACTTTGACTCAAGAAACTAGTTTAGAGCTAGTTGGTAAGGTAGTTGAGCATCCTAAATCCATTAGTGGATGCGAGTTAATCATTCATGAAATTCGGCCCATACAAATAACTGATGAATACCCCATCACTAAGAAAGAACATGGTCCCGACTTTCTCATGAAGCGTCGTCATTTGTGGCTCAGATCCCGCAAACAGAGAGCAATCTTGCAGATTAGAAACGAAATAATTCATGCATTACGTCAATACTTTTATGAGCGACAATATGTACTTACGGATTCTCCTATTCTGACTGGCACTATAGGTGAGGAAGGTTCAACTTTATTTTCAACTGAATATTTTGATGAGGGCCAAGCTTTTTTGGCTCAGACCGGTCAACTTTATCTTGAAGCAACAGCTGCAGCTTTAGGTAAAGTTTACTGCTTCGGACCAACCTTTCGAGCTGAAAAGTCTAAAACGCGCCGCCATCTCACTGAATTTTGGATGTTAGAGGCTGAGGTTGCTTTTGCGGATAATGATGAAAATATGCGTATTCAGGAAGAGATGTTTCAGTTCGTAATTGCACATGTAATCAAGACCTGTCCGCTGCAATTAAAAACATTAGGTCGTAAAGTGGCTGATCTTGAAAAGTGTTTAAGACCATTTAAGAGAATCAGCTATGACGAGGCTGTGGATTACCTTCACTCTCAGGGTAGTGCTATCGTTCGTGGTAAGGACATGGGGGCTGAAGATGAAGTTCTTCTAACCGAAAATTATGATGTACCGGTCTTTGTGATGAACTATCCTAGAGAAGCCAAAGCTTTTTACATGAAAAATCATCCTGAAAATGAGGATCGTGTTTTATGTAGTGATCTTTTAGCGCCAGGATACGGTGAGTTAATCGGAGCTTCCCAGAGAGAGGATGATCTAGAAGTCTTGGAAAAAAAGATTGTCGATTTTGGTTTGAATCCAGAGTCTTTTGAGTGGTATCTCGATTTACGACGGTATGGTACTTACGTACATTCCGGATTTGGAATTGGGCTTGAAAGAACAGTTTCTTTCATAACAGGAGTCAGGCATATTAGGGAATGTATTCCTTTTCCACGGATGATGACTCACTTGGAACCTTGAATGCGAATTGTTAGTGGACGACTAAAGGGTATGAGACTGAATTCTCCGAATGGAGGCCTGATACGGCCGACTACCGGAAACGTCAGGGAAGCAGTGTTTAATATTTTAGGCCAAGATCTTTCTGGTTTAGATTTTATTGATCTGTGCTGTGGTACGGGAGCCATGGGTTTGGAAGCGGCTTCTAGGGGTGCAAGCACTATTCTATTTGTAGAGAGGGATCGTAAAGTAACTCAAATACTAAGGGATAACATCCACGTTGCTGCTAAAAGAATCAATCAAGATGATTTGAAAACAAAAATATACGAAGAAAGTTTTGAGGTTTTTTTGAGACGTGGATACCAGGCGAGTTTGATTTACTTTGATCCTCCTTACGATTATTTCTACTCTAAAGATTGGGCAGATAAACCTTATTCAAAAATTGTAAAACCTGGCGGACTATTTTTGATGGAACACCCGAAAAGAGAGCCGCGTCAGATTCCAGAAACTCTGGATGGTTTGCATTTACGAAAAACTCGCAAGTACGGTAAAAGTTCTCTGAGTATTTTTGAACATATTGAAGGTATTGATCAAGAATAATTAAAAGCTTCTAGCTTCAATCAAGTCTGGCATTGGAAGAGCAAAAGCATTTCCATTTCGAACCGAAATTTCTAGTCTGTCGCTACTACCTACGATAGCGGCGAATGTATCAGGTGGCATCTCAGAATAGTGCGTAAATACCTTCACGATACTGTTATTGACTCTTACCTCTAATTTTCCTTTTTCATAGATCCCATTGGTAATCAAGTTTCCAAAATGATCGTTATAAATTACATCAATATTTTGCCATTTATGATTAATCTGTACATCAGTAATGGATAAGTTCTGTATGTCGCTCATTGAACAGCGCTTAAATTGGTTCAATAGGTTTCTATTAACGGCTAATCTAGCTGCCCAAGGTGCAAAAATATCTCGTCCATGAAAAGTATTGGATATGTCTTTTTCAAAAGGTAACTCCCAAATATTTCTGTCACTTGCAAAGTCACTAAGTAAACCATTGTCAGGTCCAATAAATAGTCTATTTTGGTGTAAAATTACTAAAGGCTTTCTAGCAGACCCTACCTCAGGGTCAACCACACAACAAAAAATTGAATCATCAGGAAAGTACTGGAAATTATCCTTCAGAATAGCTCTACCGTGTTTGATGTTTTGAGGTTGAATGGAATGACACAAATCTATAACAGCAGTTTTAGGGGCTAATTTGGCGATTATACCTTTGAGTACACCTACATAGGCGTCACGTAAGCCAAAGTCTGTCATTAGGATAATTGAATTATTCATTGGCGTGATTTTAGCAAGCGATTAAAAAAAAATAAAAGATATGTAACCAATTAGTTAGTGACCGCATCACAGTATGTGTATGTTACTAAGTCTTATGTGTGAAAATAAATCCTCACAGAACTTTGATCTACTTCGGAAGGAATTCGAGACTATTCAGAAAAAGTTGATGAGTTTAAGTATGCGATACCAAAAGAGTTTTTGGGAGGCTGAAGAGGTTGTTTCAGAAACTTATCTCCAAGCGGCGGAGAAATGGGATCAATTTGAAGGTCGTTCGAAGCTGTCAACATGGCTATATAAAATATGTGTGAATAAAAATTTGGAACGCTTACGTCGCAATCGTTCAACTACCGAAAAATGGAAGAGATTTGCATACAATTGTTTAACTCATATACGTAATAAGGATGCAGAATTTGTAGGGTTACGCGAGGATTTTAGACAGGCATTAGAACAGTTGGATGAGCGCGAGAAAAGTGTGTTTCTTTTAGTTGTTTTTGAAGAATTTGCTCACAAAGAGATAGCGGAAATTTTAGATATAAGTGTTAGTAATGTGAAAGTGATATTGCATAGAGGACGTAAAAAACTTATGAGTTTATTGTCTAGCTATCTTGAGGATCGGGGAAATTAAAATGAGTCGACCGTGCAAAGATATTCAGGAAGAGATTGGTCAGTCTGTGGCCGGTGATTTAAGCGTTGAAGTTCATAAACACTTAAAAGATTGTTCAGAATGTGATGATTATGCACAAAAGATTATTCGCTTAGAGAGAATATTCAAAGAAGAAGGTTTGGTTAGTGAACTTGTGGGCCAGTCCTCAACGAGAAAACTGAAATGGTTAGTAATGTCTGCAGGTGCTTGCATAATTTTATTATTACCAGATACTTACAAATTAGACTCCGGACTTTATCTTCAAGAACAGTCAAGACAATCAAAATTTGTGACAACTCAATCCAATAATTCAGCTGATATTCGAGAAGATCAATTGGACCAGTATGTAAGTACTTGGTTGCAAAGTGAACAGGATTTATGGGAGCAGATTGGAGAGATGGATTGGGCTTTAGATGAATACTATGAATCTATGGAGATTATAAGTCAGTGGCAAGTAGAGCATTTAGAGATGCAAGAGTCTTGATGTAGGAGGGTGGAAATGATCCAAATTTTAAAGCTTATTTTACTGTTCTTTAGTGTACTGATCCCTACACATATTAACGTTACAGCGAATGATGCAATTATTAAGAGTGAGTCAAATAAAGATATTCGAAAATTAAAAGGAAAAAAGAAGCGCTCCAAAAAAGGCAAACGGGGTAAGTCTGGTGCCTTTCAAGATCGCTTTATCAAGAAGCAGATGAATGAGTTTTTGAAAACAGTGCCACAAGAGCATCATCAAAAAGCGCAGAAAATAATCACTTATCTGCATACATCTCACCGAGTTGCTAAGACGCATATGAAAAATAAAAACATGGTAGGAGCTTTAAAGATTTTTAATAAACGATTAAGGCTTAAAGTTCCTGATTTTTTTGATCAAGCTCCGCCAGTCTTAAAATATTTTAAGCTGGCAACAAAGTCTGCGATCGGAAAAATTTATCTAAGTCAGAAGAACGGGGAGAAAGCAGTACAAATTCTAGAACAGTCTTTTGGCGAAGCTCAAAAATATGAAGATTTCCCGAACTCTATGTTAATTGGTCTACGTCACCAACTGATGCGTGCTTACAGGATGATAGGTAAGCCTGCTAAGGCAGATATGATGTTAGAGAGTGCTCTAAGGGAGGCTGAGTCGGAACTTGAATTTGAATAGAATTAATCGAAAATGTTTTGCTAACTCTTAAAGAATTACGCTGAATTTTATTTATTTACGGGTTCCTGTAAATATAATACTGGTTTCGTGGATGTCATAGGTTTCACTAAGTTCACTTTGCACCTTAACTGCATCGATTGGGATATCTATGATTTGACCACTCTCCTCATCGATTAAATGGTGATGAGGTTCCATATTAGCATCGAAAACTGCTTTATCCAGGTGAGGGAATCTAAGTTGTTTAACAAGGCTGACATTTGCCAAGAGATTTAGTGTATTGTAAACCGTTGCTAAACTCATCTTCGGAAAATTTTTGTCGGCCCATGATTTGACATCTTCTACTGTGGGGTGGTCTGCTTCACAAAGAACATATCTACAGATAGCTATGCGTTGTGCGCTGGGTTGAACTTTGTTTGAGCGCAACAATTTTTCTATTTCTGGGATAGTAAGGCAATTAGTTTTAGGGCTGACTAACATAACCAAATTTTAAGCCTACAATTAATTATCGTCAATAATTAGTGCCGAAAAGCTCGCTCGATAATTAGATACTAATCTGGCAGATTGCATAACAGAAAAGTATAATCTGACGCCTATTTGAGTGAAGGATGAAAATTGCGGCTTAATTTTGATGATTTTAAAACTTTAGCGTTGAGTTACGATGTGGTTCCAGTTTATCAGGCAGTTCTTGCAGATTTGATAACTCCTATAGGAGCTTATCTTAGGTTTCAGGCGAATGAGTCGTATTGTTTTTTGTTTGAATCAGTAACTAAAGGAACTCGTGCTCGTTATTCATTTTTGGGTCGCAATCCGCAGAAAATTTTCACACATTCGAAAGGGATTACTTCGGTGCAGTTTGAGGGGGGAACTCCACAAGAGGTAGATACAAGTTTTCTAAAATTGTTACGAACGGAGCAGGCCAATTTTAAGGTGGCTCGGTTAGAGGGATTTCCCAGCTTTACAGGTGGTCTAGTGGGGTATTTAGGATACGAAACAGTTCAATTTTTTGAAGACATACCGGTTCATGAAGATAGTTATGAGGAGGGGCAGGATATTCCTGACAGTATATTTATGTTCATGCAGGATCTGATGGTTTTTGATCATAATAAAAATCAGGTGATAGTCTTTACTAATACAAATATTGAATCTCATGATGAAGTATACCTTAGAGAATTATATGAGAAGTCCCACGCAAGAATTGATGAATTTGGTATGAGTTTACACTCTCATGTTGAGTACCAGTTACCGAGAAAATTGGAACGATCAGCTATGCAATCAAATATGACTCAATCCGAATTTGAAAAATCGGTATGCGATGCACAGGAGGCTATCATTGATGGAGAGCTTTTTCAGATTGTATTGTCACAACGCTTTCACAGACGAACAAAAGCAGAGGGATGTACCATTTATCGTGCATTAAGAAGTGTAAACCCATCACCTTATATGTTTCATATGAAGTTTTCTGACTTTGAAATAATGGGAGCTTCTCCCGAAGTGTTAGTTAAAGTGGAGGGTGGTGAAATGGAGGTGCGCCCTATTGCAGGGACAAGAAAGAGAGGGCAAACTGAGCTTGAAGATAAGCAATTGAGTGAGGATCTACTTGAAGATGCCAAAGAGTGTGCAGAGCATTTGATGTTGGTAGATTTAGGTCGAAATGATGTAGGCAGAGTCAGTCAGTATGGCAGCGTTAATGTTCCCGAATATATGGAGATTGAGAAATATTCTCACGTGATGCATATAGTAAGTCAGGTCAAGGGTACTCTCCGAAAGGAATGTGATGCTTGGGATGCTTTATATTCGGCATTTCCTGCTGGAACAACCTCCGGTGCGCCTAAAATTCGTGCTATGGAATGGATAAATCGATTGGAGCCCTGTCGCAGGGGAGTTTATTCGGGTGCAGTGGGATATCTAGACGGTCGTAACGATTTAAATACCTGCATTGCCATTCGTACACTATGGAAAAAAGGAGAGGATGTATATTTTCAGGCTGGTGCCGGAATAGTTTTTGATTCAGATCCAGCTAAAGAATATGAGGAAACCGTCAATAAGGCTCGGGCCATCATGCGGGCCATTGATTTGGCTGAGGATGGTTTAGTGCAATGATTTTAATTATTGATAACTATGATTCATTTACTTTTAATTTAGTGCAATATTTGGGAGAGCGCGAAACAGATATCAAAGTATGGCGTAATGACAAATTTTCAATGGAAGATGTGGAAGCGCTTAATCCCGATCATATTGTTGTGTCACCAGGCCCTGGTAAGCCGTCTGATGCTGGTCTTTGCATAGAGCTCATTAAGAATTTCTATCAAAGAATTCCGATTCTTGGTGTCTGTTTGGGGCATCAAGCAATTTGCGAAAGTTTTGGAGCAAAGATTGTGAATGCTCCTCATATTGTTCATGGAAAACTTAGTCAAATTAATCATGTTAATAGTCGTCTAATGAAGCGTTTACCTAATCCTCTTACAGTTACTCGCTATCACTCGCTAGTTGCGGATATAAACTCTATTCCAGATTGTTTGAGGCTGGTTGCTAAAATAGACAATTTGGTAATGGCTGTCGAGCATACTGAATATCCCTTATTTGGTTTACAATTTCATCCTGAGTCGATAGCTAGCGAGGGTGGTAAAAAAGTATTGCATCGTTTTTTAGATATGGAGAAAGCCGGTGAATATTAAATCAACTCTTGAATCATTACTGAATCGTAGCTCTTTAGATATGGCCTCAGCTGAGAGTCTCATGTCTGCAATAATGTCGGGGGACGTTAGTGAATCTCAGATTGCAGCTTTATTGGTTGCATTACGAATGAAAGGTGAGTCAGTAGAAGAGCTAGGTGGTTTTGTAAAGGCTATGAGAAATGCCATGAAGCGCCTTGCATTAAAAGTTGATGCTGTAGATTTGTGTGGCACGGGAGGGGATGGATCGAATACATTCAACGTTTCGACTACGGCTTCTTTTGTCGTCGCAGGTGCTGGCTTGAAAGTTGCTAAGCATGGCAATCGCAGTATTTCTTCTAAATCAGGCTCAGCTGACGTTCTACAAGCTTTAAATATTCCAATTGATTTAGATTCTCATCAAGTACAGAAAAGTATCGAAGAAAATGGTTTAGGCTTTTTGTTTGCTCCCAACTATCACCCCGCTATGAAGTATGTGATGCCAGCGCGTAAATCTCTCAAAATTCGAACGGTCTTTAATCTTCTTGGACCTTTATGCAATCCTTGTGGGGTACAACGACAGGTAGTTGGAGTTTTTTCAAAACAATGGGTGCTGCCTCTGGCTAAAGTTTTGGGCGAACTTGGTGCTGAGCACGTCATTGTAGTATACGGATTGAATGGAATGGATGAATTTAGTATGAGTGCTTCAAGTTACTATGCTGAATGGCATAATAATGAACTGAAGGTTCAAGAGCTTAACCCTGAAGATCTGGGTTTAGAGTTAGCCGATGAAAAATATTTCGTTGGTGGTGATGCAAAGGAAAACGCAAAGATAACAATAGATATTCTTGAGGGCAAGAAAGGTTTCAAGCGGAATATGGTGCTTTTAAATGCAGCTGCAGCTATCCGTGTTGGATCGGGTATGAGTTGGCAAGAATCGCTGCAGATTGCGGAACGTTCGATTGATAGTGGCATGGCTATGTCGGTTCTAAAATCTTTGAGAGGTGACTGAAGTGAATTCACTGCAAAAAATTGTGGATTGGAAAAAGGAAGAAATTAAGAGTTTACCGCCAATACGGGGTATTGAAATGACACTCGAGATTGGTCGGCGACATGGGTTGCATGATCTAGAATCTGCATTACAGGAACCTAGTATGCAAGTTATTGCTGAAGTAAAGCGAAGGTCACCCTCTGAAGGAGAAATTCTCGCGGATCAAGATCTGGTCGATATTGCGACTCAATATGAATTAGCTGGTGCTGCTGCCATATCAGTTCTCACGGATAAAAAATTTTTCGGTGGATGTATCGAAGATCTTACAGCAATAAAAGATGCCGTTGATATTCCTGTTTTACGTAAGGACTTCATCATTGATGAATCTCAAGTGGAAGAGGCGTATCTGAGTGGTGCTGATGCCGTGCTTTTAATAGCAGATATTCTCACTATCGAGAAATTAAACAGACTGCATGCTTACTGCGAAACTCTTGGCATGGGGGCGTTGGTGGAAGTTCATGATCTCGATAACCTCGTTAAGATAGAAGATATTGATCCAGAAATAGTAGGATTTAACGCTCGTAATTTGAAATCAATGAAAACCGATATAAAGGATTTTGAAGCCGTTATATCTAGATTACCTAGGGCCGCTAGAGTCGCCGAGAGTGGTATCAAAAATGCAACGGATTTAAGCTGGGTAGCATCTCTCGGTTATGATGCTGCTTTGATAGGGACTAGTCTGCTTAAAGCGGAGAGCCCCGCGGGGCTACTTGCAGAAATGCTGGAAGAAGCTCGTGATCAATGAAATTTAAGGCGAAATTGTGCGGCATTACTCGTAGCGATGATTTTGAGATGGCAATCAATATGGGCTTCTCGGCAGTGGGTATGATTCACTTCGAGCGTAGTCCGCGCCATATGTCAATCTCCTCCATGCGAGCTATGAAAAAGCATTTGCCCGCTACTGTTCAATTGTTTCTAGTCGTTGTAGATCAGCCCATCGATTCATTATTAGAAATTTACTATGCTATTGAGCCTGATGTAATTCAATTGCATGGAAAGGAAGATGCGGATTACATAAGCAATATACGCAATGAATTAGATTCTGTGGCTTTAGTGAAAGCGATAAGAGTTAAAAATCAGGATTTACAATCTGATTGTGAAGCAATAGGTGATTTAATTGACGGTTTCTTATTCGATACATATCGAAAGAATCAACCGGGAGGTACGGGAAAAGTCTTTAACTGGGAATATTTAGCGTCTTTAAATTTAAGTAAACCATATCTGCTATCAGGAGGTTTATCAGTGACTAATTTGGATGTTCTTATAAATGCGGCTAAAGCTTGGAATCAATTGCCAGTTGGACTTGATTATAATTCCGGGTTAGAAATAAATCCTGGGATTAAATGCGCTGACAAAGTATCGAAATTGATCCGGGAAATGAATCGCTTGGGCGTTTATGATAAGGGTGCTATCTTAACGTAGTTAGGAAAACTTATGTTTGAAAATTACGTTTATCCAGATTCCAGAGGGCATTTTGAGGAATTTGGTGGCAAATATGTACCTGAAGCACTTTTACCAGCTTTAGAAGAACTGGAAGAAACTTATTTAGAAGCCTCTAACGAGGATTCGTTTCAACGTGAATTGACTCAACTTTTACAACACTATGTGGGACGACCTAGTCCGTTGACACTTGCTCCTAGGATTTCCGAAGAATTAAAGTTTGAGGTTTATCTAAAGCGCGAAGATTTAAATCATACTGGTGCTCATAAAATAAATAATGCCTTGGGTCAAATACTTTTGGCCAAGCGTATGGGTAAGAAAAGAATTATCGCTGAAACGGGTGCCGGACAACATGGTGTGGCAACTGCCACAGTTTGTGCTCACATGGATTTAGAATGTCTCGTTTATATGGGTGCTGAAGATATTCGTCGGCAATCTCTTAATGTGTTCCGAATGGAGCTTATGGGAGCCAAAGTGATTCCTGTAACTTCAGGTACATCGACACTAAAAGATGCTACCAACGAAGCAATTAGAGATTGGGTGTCTAATGTTGAAGATAGTTACTATCTCATTGGGTCTGTAGTCGGACCTCACCCCTATCCTAGAATCGTGCGAGACTTTCAGAAAGTCATCGGAGAGGAAACTCTTAATCAGTGGAGCAAATTAGGAAAAGGCGAGTTTCCAGACCATGCTATTGCATGCGTTGGTGGCGGCTCTAATGCGATTGGAATGTTTTATCCAATGATCACAAGCTCCATAAATTTAATCGGAGTGGAAGCCTCTGGATTCGGTGTGGATAGCGATGCTCATGCTGCAACAATGACCAAAGGTTCTTTTGGTATTTTGCATGGCTCAGCAAGCTATCTGCTGCAGACCGAACACGGTCAGGTTTCGCTACCTCACTCTATTTCGGCTGGATTGGACTATCCAGGAGTTGGTCCAGAGCATGCTTTTCTAAAAAAGTCAGGTCGAGTTAATTATGTACATGCTACTGACGCCGAAGCTCTAGAAGCTTTTCAGTGGATGAGTCGGATGGAAGGTATATTACCTGCACTTGAAACCGCACATGCAATTGCGGCATTAAAAAAACCTGTAGCTAATATCAAGCCTTATCAGAGCGTTGTTTTATGCCTTTCGGGTCGTGGAGATAAAGATGTACATACTGTGGCGGATGCCTTGGGAAGGAATTTATCATGAGTCGAATTCCCGAGCTCTTTGCTAAACAGGAAGGTTTATTGATTCCATTTCTGACCGCGGGCTTTCCACGAAAAGAAGACACCATTGAACTTGTTCTCAAAGCTGAATCTAGTGGTATTAAGATGATTGAATTGGGAATGCCATTTTCTGACCCACTCGCAGATGGTCCTGTAATTCAAGCAGCTTCTGAGAAGGCTTTAAACAATGGGGTCACTTTAGATTGGATATTAGAAATCGTGAGTGAAATCCGTAAAAAAAGTAATATAGCCATAGTATTGATGGGGTACATCAATCCAATACAATCTTACGGTTTAGAGAAGTTTATTAGTGAGTGTAATGCATCAGGTGTAGATGGATTAATTCTACCTGATTTACCGCCTGAAGAAGCCTCTGAATACTTGCAGCTTTGTTGCAAATTTGAAATTAGCCCTATTTTAATAGTAGCTCCCAATTCATCAGATGAGAGAATTAAAAAATTAGGTGATTGGGCAGAGCATCTACTTTATGCCACAAGTATTTTGGGTGTAACTGGTGGCAAGGGTATTGCAGAGAATAATGACCTGCAGAGTTATCTTCAACGTATTAAGAAGTTTGCGGGAGTCCCTTTTATAGTGGGTTTTGGGATTCGCTCCTCTAACGATGTTAAACAGATTTTAGACTATGCCGATGGGGCTGTGGTCGGATCGCATCTTCTTGAAATTTTAGAAAATTCTGAAGACCCTATTGCGGAATGGTGTGTCACCTTAAAGCAATTGAACGTAAAGGAATAGTTTATGCTTATTATAATGAATAGTGATGCTACTAAAGACCAGATTGATCATGTAACTTCGAGGGTAAGAGAGATTGGATTTAGAGATCATATAATGCCGGGTGCTGGAAAAGTTGCGATTGGAGTTACTGGCGATGGTGATTATGATCAGAGTAAATTACATCTTGAAATTTTACCGGGTGTGTTTAAGATTATGAGAGTTACGAAATCTTGGAAATTGGCGAGTCGGCAAGTGAAATCTGAACCTACCGTGGTTGATGTTCAAGGAGTGAAATTTGGCGGTGAGCATATTGCAATGATTGCTGGCCCTTGCGCTGTAGAATCTGAAGATTTTACGATTACAATCGCAAAGATGATGCGCGATCGCGGTGCGCAGATGCTTCGAGGTGGCGCTTACAAGCCTAGAACCTCACCCTATTCGTTTCAAGGTCTCGGAGAGAGAGGACTCGAAATACTTGCGAAAGCCAGTGAAATCACGGGTTTACCATTTGTCACTGAAGTGGTGTGTGAAGGAGACGTGGACATAGTTTCTAAATACGCCCATATGTTGCAAATAGGTGCTCGCAATATGCAAAACTTTAGATTACTTGCGCGTGTAGCTTCAGCAGGTAAACCAGTCTTACTAAAACGCGGCATGTCCGCAACTCTTGACGAAACATTGCTTTCTGCTGAACATCTTCTCAGTAAAGGTTGCTATGACGTGGTTTTGTGCGAGCGGGGAATTCGAACTTTTGGTAACCATGCACGCAATACATTAGATATTTCGATAATACCGGCTTTAAGAAAAGTGAGCCATTTGCCGATTATTGTAGACCCTAGTCATTCAGCTGGTAAACGATCCATGGTTATACCCCATGCATTAGCTGGTATTGGTGCTGGTGGAGATGGAATAATTGTAGAAACACACCACAGACCCGAAGAAGCAATGTGTGATGGTCCTCAAGCTTTACTTCCAAACGAGTTCTCACACATGATGCGATTATGTCGAGGTGTCAGTGCTGCTTTGGGTAGGCGAATTGGAACCGAATACATAATGAATGATGATCTAGAACAAGAGAGTGATCCCCTCAAAATAGCTATGCATATGTAGTTTGGATTGCTGTAATGAAGTTACTGGGTACGCTGCATTTACCAGGAGACAAGAGCCTTTCTCACCGAAGTCTAATGTTTGCTAGTCTAGCTCGAGGTGTAAGTAAGATTAGTAATTTGGGTAGTGGGAAAGATGTAGAAACTACAGCAAATGTTTTAAGAGAACTTGGCATCAAGATCGAAATGACTGGTGATCGCGCTACCGTTTACGGAGATTCTTTTAAAATGTCGCAGAATCAGTTGGACTGTGGTAATTCAGGGACTACTGTTCGTTTACTGATGGGTTTACTTGCGGGGCAAAAAATTTCTGCTGAATTCATAGGTGATCGGTCTCTGAGTTCAAGGCCCATGGGTCGAGTTGTCAAACCTCTAGAACAATTTGGTGCAAAATTCGAGTTAAGTAATGATTGTCTACCTGCAAAGTTAAGCGCAAGTTTATTGAATGGTGCTAACTACAGATTGCAAATTGCGAGTGCCCAAGTTAAATCTGCACTCATTTTGGCTGCTCTTGGAGCTAATGGTTCTAGTATAATTACGGATCCATATGAGACTAGAAACCATACGGAGAATCTTCTCATTTCTATGGGGGCTAATATTTCGGTTAAGGGTTTTGATATCCACGTTCATCCTCTTCAAAATCCTCTGCGGCCGATTGAATGGGAAGTGCCTGCTGACCCTAGTTCAGTTGCATTTTTCGCCGCGGCAGCGTTAGCCGTAAAAGATAGCTGTGTCGAGTTTAAGAATGTATTGGTAAACAATACCAGAACTGGGTTTATTGATATTCTTGAACGAGCTGGAGCGAACTATCAAAGACGTAATCTAAGATTTATGTATGGAGAGCAGATTTGTGATATTACTGTAAACAATAGCGATTTACGAGGAGTATCGATCGACAAATCTCTGGTGCCCAGTTTGGTGGATGAGATTCCTATTCTAGCTGTCTTGGCAACTCAGATGAATGGGCGCACGATAGTTCGTGGTGCTGAAGAATTGCGAGTTAAGGAATGTGATCGATTAGAGGCAATTGTTAAGAATTTGAGGAATCTAGGAGTTGCAATTAAGGAGTTTGAGGATGGTTTTGAATTGGAGGGTCCTCAAAATATAGAAGGTGGTACAGTAAGTTGCTATCACGATCATAGAATAGCTATGGCATTTTCGGTAGCGAGTTTACTTACAAACCAGAAGGTTCGCTTAGACCAGCCAGAATGTGCATCGATTTCCTTGCCTGAATTTTACGAACTACTTGAAGGCTTGAAATTTTATTAGAAATTTCAGGAGAGTTTGAGCAAATACTGCGTGTCTAATTGATTTGGTTCGAAAGTGAGATCTTTGCATGAGATTAATAATTTTGCTGTTTATTTTCTGCTCATTTAATATTTGCTGGTCTGAGCAATTTAATGCCATTTTTCAAGATCAAAATAAGATTTATTGGTCTCAACATCCAGGGATCGGATTTAAGACTTACCTCTGTTCAGCAAAAAAATATTGGATACCTTCAAGTGTTGGGGAATTTAAATCGAACTGTGATGTCTTAATTCAGTTAAATGTAAGTGGGAATAATTTAATTATCCCAAATGAATGGCCACATCAGATTTTGAAGACAGCATTACAACTTTTTGCGGTAGATAGCGATAAGATCATTACGACTCGAGTAAAAATACTTGGTGTGCTGGATGACCTATACTTTTACAGAGGTACACTCGGTCTCGACTGGAATGATAATAAACTCAAATTATGGGCACCCACCGCTAATTGGGTGAAGCTCTATTTATATCAATCAGGTACGAAGAATCCTCCATTCAAAACTTTGAGTATGAAATGGCAGAATGGAGTGTGGGAAGTTCCTTTTACTAAAGAATGGAAAAATTTATATTACAAATTTGAAGTTAATCTTTTTGATCCATATAGCAATCAAATAATGAGTCATCTAGTTACTGACCCTTATTCAGTATCACTCTCGGCAAATTCCGAGAGATCCCAAATTATAAATTTGAGAGATAGCATTACAAAGCCTGAAGGTTGGAATAATTATACCCGCCGCTCTTTAGCATATGAGGATAGTATAATTTACGAATTGCATATTCGTGACTTTTCTATTTATGACGAGCTAGTTGCGGATCATAAACGGGGAAAATATGAAGCCTTTTGCGAGTTGAGTTCTCATGGCAATCGTCATTTACGTCGGCTCAGTCGAGCGGGCTTGACTCATGTTCACCTGTTACCTTTTTTTGATATTGGAACGGTTCAAGAAATAACTAAAAAGCAGGCTAATCGTGTTATTGATGCCCCAGATGATCCAGCTAGTCAAGCACCTCAGCATGAGATTTCTAAATTTAAAGATATGGATGGATTCAACTGGGGCTATGACCCTTACCACTATGGAGTGATAGAAGGTTCGTATGCTAGAAATCCAGAGGGCGCCCCCCGAATTTTAGAAGCTCGCAATATGATTCAATGTATTCATGATCAAGACTTAAATGTAGTTATGGATGTGGTTTTTAACCACACTCATAAAGCTGCTGATGACCCGGGAGCTGTTTTGGATAAGATAGTGCCCGGTTATTATTATCGCACAAATGAAAAGCTTTATCCCCATCAGAGTACCTGTTGTCCTGATACGGCATCTGAGCGTCCGATGATGTTAAAGTTAATGGTTGATAGTATTGTACGTTTCGCAAAACATTATCACGTAGATGGATTTCGGTTTGATTTGATGGGCCATCATACTGTCCAGAATCTAGCTAGCATCAGAAAAGCATTAGATAGTTTGCCGGGGGGTAGCGATATTATTTTATATGGTGAAGGTTGGGCTTTTGGATCGTTACATGATGAATTGGGATATCTACCAATGAATCAATCTAATGCTGCTGGAACTGGTGTTGGTACTTTCAATGATCGAATGCGAGACGCAGTTAGGGGCGGTAATTACATGCATAGTAGTTTGCCCAATCAGGGCTGGTCTAATGGACTTCTAGATTATTTCAACCCTAGCAATACGGAAGATCAATTAGTCGATATCTCCATAAGAAGGAAAAATTTTGAAGAGCTTACTGACCTTGTTCGATTAGGAATGTCTGGAAATCTTGCAAACTTTAGTCTGAATACCTATTCTCAGGGTTCAATACTGGGTTCTCAATTAAATTATGGAGGTCAACCTGGTGCTGGCTACGCCCTTGACCCACAAGAAACAGTTCAATATGTTTCAGCTCACGACAACTATACTCTTTGGGATCAGATTTTGGCTAAAACGCCTTTAGATTCAACGGATTTGACGATTCGGCAGCGAGTACGTATGCAACTTATAGCTCTAGCCACCGTAAGTTTTAGTCAGGGTATTCCATTTTTTCATGCCGGTTCAGAGATGCTACGTTCGAAGTCAGGAGACGGAGATAGCTATAATGCCGGAGATTATTTTAATCGTCTGGATTATTCTTATAAATCAAATAATTGGGGTATAGGACTTCCCTCAAAAGAAAAAAACTTCAAAGAATGGAATTATTGGGTTCCTCGTTTACGCGCACAAAATTTGAGGGTTGATCGCAAGTTAATCAGATTTAGTGTTGACGAATTTATCAAGCAAATCAAAGTGCGTAGGGCCTATAAAACTTTAAGGCAGGAAAATAGCCAGTCAATTATTAAGCAACTCAAGTTCCTAAATGCGGAACGAGGTGAACAGCGAATACCTGGGTTGATAGTAGCTCACTATGCTGGAGCTAGGCCCTTAATTGTTATTTTTAATCCCTTAACTAAATCGGTTGATTTCAGAAATTCGGTTTTCTCTAAACCATGGAAATTGGTGCCAGAACTAAAAGACTCATTGATGTCTGAAGGTTTAAGATTAACAAATTCCGGTTTTAGTATAGAAGGACTAAGTTATGCTGTCCTCGTTGATGGCAGGAAATAAAATCCATAACTCTCTAGGTATGATTTTTTGAAAGATTTTTACAATCTTAGGACGATGCTTTTGATATTGAACACCCAATGTAATAATAGCGATCCCTATAAGAGCTATACCAAAAGTAAAAAAAATAGAATCAGCAAAGATTTTACTCGATAGATAGGCTAGATAGCCGAAAAATCCAATACCACCTAGAACAGTAAATACGTTGCGCTGTACAAGGATTGAGAAAAAGATGAATCCTACGTTAAGCACAGCGTAGATAATACGATCAGCTTCAGATGCTTTATCCAAAAATAATAGAAGGCTTAAGGCAATCCAGAAAGTAATGAAACCAAATAAATACAGCCAGAAACTGAGATCTCTTTTTCCTGTTATATCTAGGCAGAAAGCAAAAATGCACATTACGGAACCCACTAGCATACTGATATATTTTTTGATTTGCCAAGAAACCTCTGAATTTAGTAAATATGGAGTTATATCCATGGATAGATAAAAGCTAGCCAGTGATATGGGAAATAATATGAATCCAAATCGATAGCGTCTAAGAGTAAGTAATCCAACCATTATAGTGCTTAATTCCAAAACCACCCAAGAAGGACGAATGTGTTGGTGATAATGGTGGGTTTTCATAGAATTTATTTCAGGCCACCATCCTAATTCTAGCTGAAGTCCATAAATTACTAGTGGAGAAATGGTAACACAACAGGCTATCAGAATACCGCCTGGCACCCGCAAATTAGGCTTATGAAAGAGGGTGTGGCCAGTCCAGCCCAGAAAGAATATTACCAGGCCAATTATTATTGAAATTTCTATACCTCTAAAATTTTTCCAGGAGTTCGCCATGAAAAATCCAAAAGCTATCATGATGATCACGCCGCCTAGAAAATAAGCTACGTTAGAGATGCTTAATGAATTAGATGATCGACCTCGTTCCATTAGTGCTTCGTATACAGTCTCTGCAGTTTTTGCATCGCATATATTCTGTTCCACAAGCCACTCAAAATCTTTTTTGTTTATTTTCATGTGTAAATCACTTTATCAAGTTGGTGCTCAAGTTAAAAAAAATTCAATTATGTGGGATGTCTTTTGAATATCTTTTTGTAATAAGTGAAGATAGCGCATAAAGTGATGAGTCATCTGACTCATCTTTTCATCATTTGGGAATTGGTCTGGAGATAATATAGATGAAGAAATTAATCTCCTAATTTCAAGTTGGCCGCTGCTATGGAATAAAAAGTTTGTACCCATTTTTGGTATTGGGCATTGTCTTTTTACGCTTGAGCTAACGCCATCTATAGATTTATCAAATAAAAGTACATCAGAGCCATCTTTCATATTTATCATTCCATGGCCATCTGACAATGGGTCTAAGTTTTGTAATTGGGAGTCTTTTTTATAAAAAGTTTTATAAGTATTGAGGGCTTCATATTTGAAATTTTCCACTCCAGCTTTTAGATTTGATACATCCATTTCACGTAGGTTTTGTCCATGGCAGATTCTCTGCATGGCCTCGACATGGAAGTGTAAAATTTTTATTAGAAATTCTAGGGTACTTCCTGTAAGACCTAAATCTTTAGTTAGCAGATTGAGGTTATCGGGTAAATCTAAATATAAAAAACAGTTAGTCTTAAACTCACCCGAGAGAATACCTAGTCTCCGAAATCGAAGTATTTGGAACAAGCTATTACGGCCATTAAGATAATCTCTCTGACGCATAAGAGGAGCATGAGCTATCATGAGAGCATGTTGAGAACCAAGTTTATTCTGTGGTCGATAGTACTGATCTTCGCCATACCCTCCATGTACATTCTGATCAATTACCAGACAAATATCATTTCGAAAGAATAGAAAACGCTGCCTAGCTATTTGATTTTCATTATTCATTGAAAGGTTGGTCTTCACTTTCGATATTTCATTGGGCGAAAACAGCCCCTCGTCATGCAAACAATCCTGCAAAAGGAAAACGAATTCCAAGAAGTCTTTATTTGTAGATTGTAATGGATTAGTAAGGCTATCCAGCATTATTGTGTGGTGGAGATTAGTTGTCCTCCAATAACTCTCGGTGCTTCATGTACTTGGGGTATCGTCCCAATATTCGGATCTTGCCATTCCGTTATACTAGGCAACGAAAGATTTGTAGTATTTAATGAGCCGCATTGGTTGGGTGCTTCTTGCAATCGTTGCTCAATTTCCAAAGGCTTCACTATGTATTCAATATCGGAATCATAACGATCTGTTAAAGTACTGCCTTCAGAAATTGTGAATTCAGGTATCCAACGGGAGTTCTCATCGCAACTCTCATTTAGACCTGTATCACGATTAACGCATTGAGAAGGAATGCCGTGTAAATTACCAAAGCCGTTATACTCCAGAAAATAAGTGGTTGTAGTGCCACCCATAACTTGTTTTCTGTACTCTAATTTTTTGGGAGGGTCGAATGCTAGAAATTGATTATTGTCGGGGTCACGCAATGCCGTAAACTGATTCCAAGGTCGCGGGCCAGTCTCCCAGATGTAAACTTCGTTAATTTGATTCCAAAGCTTCCATGAGCAGGTCGAGGGACCAGCGCCCATATCGCATGCCAATTGGTTCAATTCAGATATGGGTATCATAGGGCCAGTACGTAATCCGTAATCATAGCCCTCAAGTGTTGTTGTCAGAGCGACTAGTTGACCTTGCGATGTGAGACTAAGGTTAGATGAGTTAAGAACATAGCTAGTGTAATTTGATTGATCTGGGGATACCACTTGAAAACTTTGATGTGAAATGTAGGGGTTTGTTTGAGAGTTGGTGGAAAGGTTTGATGCATCAATGCAGCTATCAAAACAAGCTAAATCTGTAGGTAGATTTGCTGAGCCAGGATAAACAATTTCTTCGATCCATAGACTGACTGTTGTAGCATTAGTTGGTGAGGCTGGAGTAGCCATTGGGCTGGAGCGCTGCAACTCAAAATTCCCGTGACCTCCTATAGCTTCTGACCAAAACCCAAAGCCATAATCTTGATTATCAAATTGCACTACTTGTGGTGGATTGAGGGAGTTCCAAATGTGATTATCCTGATCTAATTGAGCTATTTTTTCAAAAATGACCCCTGTCCATATAGCCTGATAATTTTGTCCATCATCATGAATATTTAATGGAATATTTTGAATTTCAGCTAGGGTGATAGTTTCAAGAGTCTTCTTGATCAATTTACCCGGGGATTTTACTACTGTGAAGTCTTTCTCATTTTGCTGATTATCGTAGGACCTTTTAGTAACAGTGTCACCATCAGATAGCGTGACTTCATCTGGAAACCAGACACCATGATAACCGATCCAACCATCTTCAGTAGTTCCACCTTGAACATCCACGGAGATAGGGAACCCACCATTCACTTCTACTCTAGACCCCATCGAGTCGTATAGTGCATAGCGCCATGCCGTTTCATTGTATTGCGTTCGACTAAAACATTTGTCCACGCTATCAGAATTACGCAAGAAGTGAGTTTCATTAAATGCAATTGCTAAATCCATGCTCATTTCTTCACTTTGTTGCTGACTTTGGAAAGAACTTGATTCTATTATTCTACCTAACCCCACTGAACTATTAGGATCACGATCTAAAGTAGCTTGAGTAGATAAGCTTGAGGTATGATCTTGGTTGGAATAGCCACCTTGCATTGTAAATTTAAGGAGAACGCGACCACCAGTTTCTTCTGTGTAAAGTGTTCCTCTAAATGACTCTGTGGATGTGTTCACTACACCTTGGCTAATAGGATAAGCCTGAAAATCCAATCTAAAAAGTCCATATGGATTAGATTCGCTGCGGCCTTCCGTTATGTTTATGTGGGCCGAAATTAGGTTAGGTGGATCGCCATCGGGTCCATCTCCACCTTGAGTATGTATCCATGCATGCACTACATGAGGAGAGTCATTGTCTGCGCGGGACGAATTGACGACCCAAAGCTCGTAATCTGGTTGCCCGTTTCCAGAGGACTGATTTTGAGATTGAGCCCCTGCATTACTGGCCGAGTCGATATCGGATTTGCACAGATTTAGATCTACTTGTGCTCGATAGGTTGGTTGATTGACTAATGTGTCATATTCAGTCTGATCTATCATACAAAGAATTTCATTCATTAGGCGAAAACTCTCTGTAGATCGTTCTTCCACATAGCGATGGGTTTCATCTTCAAAATAGTCGGCATCAAGAGGTAAGGATGAAATTTGAATTGTGTTACGAATTTTAGTGGCTCCGATTAATAAGGCAGGTACAGAATTACTTTCGCTGGACTCTTTTTTAGCGTCGATTACTACCACTTCGCGAGCTACTGAAAGTGGGATTGTAGGAATCAAATTAGCAATTTCGCTAGCACTTCTAGTTGTCAAATCAAGCACATTTGAACTTTGAAAACTAACTCCAATACCAGCTAGATTATCTCTCCGAACGGCGGCAACGGTTTTGTTGTCAACCTTATTCTTAATAGTTATTGCGCCTGAGTTTTTGTTAACTTCCACATCCAGAAAGTCAAAAATACGATCGAGGCCTTGACCATTAGCAACATAACTACCCTTAAACGGATCGATATTGGCACCGCTGTAACCAGAAGTCTCTAATTGATTAAGCAGGTTATTGCGAATATCTTGCGAAGCTTGAGAAATACTGGCCGTGGTTATGTTGGATATTGCAGCGGTTCCTGGTGTAGCCTCAAAAACATCTTTGGGGTCGTCTAGTTGACCAATATTTGCTACTGCAATATTGGTAATCGGATTGATGTGAACAGTACCTGCTTCTGTTGCCACGGAGTATAGAGTTTTAGCAGCTCCTCCTGAAGTTCCATCTGCTTTCAGTCTGAACGGCCCAATAAGTCCTGTAGTCTCAATATTAAAGTTACCCTGCGTGTCTAGGGTGTCTTGTCTCGTGGCTCCCGTAGAATCCTTTAATGTAACTGTACCGTTGATGATTGGTTTACCCGCTGCAGCGACACCAGAAATGCTTGTTGCTATAAGTGCACTAGAACTATTTGAACTCGAAATTCCGCAACCGTTGATAAATGCATAAGAAAGAATAGTTAACAATAAAACACAACGCATCGTACACTCCCATCATCCATTTTGATCCACAATTTTCTCATCTCATAGATCTTTATTCAAACTAAAGTATAATATTCACGAAGGAGTCATTATGCGACAAGAAATTCACCCACCGACTGGAAACAAATTAACCTGTAAAAATTGGCAGATCGAAGCTGCTTACAGAATGATTCAGCATAACCTTTCGCCTGAGGTCGCCGAGAACTGGCAGGAATTGGTTGTGTATGGAGGTATAGGTAAAGCTGCGAGGAATTGGGAATCGTTCGATGCAATTTTGAAATGTTTGAAAGATTTAAATGAAGATGAAACTTTGATGGTGCAGTCTGGCAAGCCAGTAGGGGTCTTTAAAACTCATATTGACGCTCCTAAAGTCCTTATTGCAAATTCTAATCTTGTTGGTGATTGGGCGACTTGGGAGCATTTTAGAGAACTAGAGAAAAAAGGCCTTATGATGTACGGTCAAATGACTGCTGGTAGTTGGATTTACATTGGAACCCAAGGAATACTCCAGGGTACTTACGAAACCTTGGCCTCATTGGCTCGCAAGCATTTTGATGGTTCTTTGAAGGGTACTATAACACTTACAGGTGGGCTGGGGGGTATGGGTGGTGCTCAACCACTTGCCGTTACCATGAATGAGGGAGTCGCTCTTTGTGTAGAAATTGAAGAAGCTCGAATCGATCGTAGGATTAAAGAAAAGTACCTTAACGTGAAAGCCGAAAATATTCAGCATGCGATTGAGCTTGCGGAAGATGCTAGGGAGCGTGCCGTTCCAATTTCAATTGGTTTGCTTGGTAATTGCGCTGAAATTTTACCGCAATTATTGGAACTAAACTTCAAGCCAGAAGTGGTTACTGATCAAACCAGTGCTCATGATATGTTGCATGGCTACATACCTTATTGCATGTCTTTTTCGGAGGCAGAGGATCTAAGGAAATCTAATCCTGATAGTTATATAAAAAAATCGCGAGAAACAGTTGTTAAGCATGTGGAAGCTATGTTGGAATTCCAGCGAAGAGGTAGTATTACTTTTGATTATGGGAACAATATTCGAGGAGAGGCGCAAGCGCAAGGCGTAGAGAATGCTTTCGAAATTCCAGGTTTTGTACCTGAGTATATTCGACCATTATTTTGTGAAGGTTCAGGTCCTTTTCGTTGGGTCGCTTTATCTGGTGACCCAGAGGATATTTATCGTACAGATAAAGCGGTTTTGGAAGCGTTTCCAGAGAATGAGGCATTAAAGCGATGGATAACTAAAGCTCAGAAGCAGGTCAGATTTCAAGGCCTGCCTAGTCGTATTTGCTGGTTCAAATATGGAGAACGCGAAAAGTTTGCTTTAGTTTTAAATGATTTGGTTCGAAGGGGAGAGGTCTCTGCCCCCATTGTTATTGGGCGAGATCATCTTGATTGTGGTTCAGTCGCTTCACCGAATCGTGAAACTGAAGGTATGCTGGATGGATCTGATGCAGTAGCAGACTGGCCCTTACTGAATGGATTAATAAATGCGGTGAATGGCGCTACATGGATTAGCTATCATCATGGAGGTGGAGTGGGTATGGGAAAATCTATTCATGCCGGAATGGTTATCGTGGCCGATGGAACCGATGCGGCAAGCTTACGGCTTTCAAGGGTATTGAAAAGTGATCCTCAGATGGGTGTCATACGGCACGTTGATGCTGGGTACGATGAAGCTAAGGCTGAAGCAAAGTCCAGTGGAATTAAAATTCCTATGGGAGACGACTGATGAAATCTGCTTTAACGGGAATCAAGCAATTGGCTACTTGTGCTAATCAGGATTTGCAACCAAAACGAGGGCTAGAACTCAGGGATGTTGGTGTAATTGAGAACGCTACGATAGTGGTTGAAAATGGGCGCATATTAACTTTGGGGAGCGCCAGTTCATTAAGCAAAATGGTAGCTGAAATACCTAACGAAAATATTTATGATATAGGCGGTAAAGCGGTAGTTCCAGGTTTTGTCGACTCTCATACTCATACACTTTTTGCGGGTACTCGTGAGAGGGAGTTCGCAATGCGTTGTGAAGGGAAATCTTACATGGAGATATTAAATGCTGGAGGAGGTATTTTAAATTCAAGTAAGATGTTTGCTGAGGCTGATGATAAATCTATTCTCAGACAGACACGCGATAGGCTTAGGCGAATGCTGGAACATGGAAGTACGACGGTGGAAATTAAATCTGGTTACGGTCTGGATACAGATCAGGAGATTCGTGCTTTGAGATTGATTACGGAGCTCAGAGATGAAAATAAGCAAAATATTTTTCGTACTTTTTTGGGCGCACATGCGATACCACCTGACTACAAAAAGTCGCCAGATGATTTTGTACGTTTGGTCTGTAACGAAATGCTCCCAATTGTTGGGAGTAAGGGGCTTGCAGACTATTGCGACGTTTTTTGTGAAGCTGGCGTATTCGATGCAATTCAAACAGAACAAATTTTTCAAGCCGCTGTAGATCAAGGGCTCCGTTTAAGATTGCATTCCGATGAAATCGAAGCGATTGGCGGTACCGAAATTGGTTGTGCCATGGGTGCCATGAGTGTTGATCATTTGGTGGCGATTACAGACCAGGGAATTGAAGCCGTTGCCAAAAGTCGAACGATTGCAAATTTATTGCCTGGTACAGCTTACTCGTTGATGAAAAGTCCGGCTCCTGCTAGAAAGTTGATTGAGGCTGGTGCTGCTGTTGCTTTATCCACAGACTGTAATCCAGGAAGTTGCTATACAGAAAGCATGCCGATGATTATATCGTTAGCTTGTTTAACAATGAATATGAGCCCTGAAGAAGCTTTGAATGCGGCAACCTTCAATGGAGCCTGCGCTCTCGGAGATCAAGAGAATGTTGGCAGTCTTGAAAGAGGAAAGGTAGCTGACATTTTAGTCCTAGATGGGTCTGACTATCGTATTTTGCCCTATCATTTTGGAGTCAATCCTGTGAAAAGAGTAATGCGTGCAGGGCAATGGATTAATTAGATTAATCGTACGAATCAGCATGGATTTTATTTTTCGGAACCCCTTGATTAGCAAGGATTTCTCTCCCATAGATACTCTAATTGCGATAGGATAAAAAGATGTCTGAAAAACATAACTTCGTACACCTGCACGTTCATTCGGAGTATTCTCTTCTGAAGGCATCTTCTAGAATCAAGGATCTGGTGTCCTTGGCTGCTGAGTTCAAGCAGCCAGCTCTAGCAATAACAGATTTGGGCAATATGTTTGCAGCTGTAGAATTTTTTAGTGCCTGTAAAAACGAAGGTATTAAACCAATTATGGCTCTTGAGCTTATTGTTACCAATGGCTCACGTCATGTAAAGAAAATTCCAGACATGCAAGAAAACCATTCTTTGCTTTTATATGCTAAAAATTATTCAGGATATGAGAGTCTTATGAAGCTAACCTCTCTAGCGTGGACTGAGGGATTTCATTTTCTTCCAAGGGTAGATGAGGAGCTTTTAATTGAACATGCTCATGATTTAATTTGCGTGATAGCTCAGAAAAAAGGCGTTCTTAATACTCTCTTATCAAAAGGCAAGCAAGACCAAGCGGTGGAATATATAAAAGAAAAAAAACAGTTTTTTGGAGAAGGGAATCTCTATTTAGAGATAGTGAATCATAAGTTATCAGAGGATATGGAGCTGAACAAAAAATTCAAACAATTGAGCGAATTAACAGATGTTCCTTTAGTCGCAAGCAATGATAGCTATTACACAAATAGGGAAGATGCTGAAGCTCATGAGATCTTGATGGCGATTAATGAAAAGATGACTATTAGTGATCCTCGACGGCCTCGCTTTGTTAATAGGGAATTCTATTTTAAAAATACCGAAGCAATGTATGAGTTATTTATAGATTTTCCGGAGGCTTGCAAGAATACCCTAGAAATTGCGGAGGCTTGCGACGTGGAGTTGCAGTTTGGAAACTTGTATTTGCCACGTTTTCCAATACCCAAAGAATTTAATGAAGATAGCTATTTAAAATATCGATGTACTGAAGCTTTTAAGGATCGTTATACTGAAGTCAGTGATGAAATTAACGAGCGGCTAGACTTCGAATTATCAGTAATTAAGAATATGGGTTATTCAGCCTATTTTTTGATTGTTGCAGACTTTATTCAAGCGGCACGCGATCGCGGTATACCGGTTGGACCTGGGAGGGGTTCGGCAGCAGGTTCCATGGTCTCATACTTACTGGGAATAACGAATCTTGATCCACTTAAGTATGGTCTTTTCTTTGAACGTTTTCTTAATCCAGATCGAATTAGTATGCCTGATATCGATATTGATTTTTGTTTTCGACGACGTGAGGAAGTCATAGAGTATGTCAAAGAAAAATATGGCGCTGAAAAAGTTGCGCAGATTATCACTTATGGAAAGCTGAAGTCCAAGGCTGTGCTTAAAGATGTGGCTAGAGTCATGGAAATATCGTTCGATGAAGCCAATGAAATAAGTAAAGCAGTTCCTCCAGACTCTAAGAATCTTAAAGCTGCATTAGAGGAGTCACTTGAAATGCAGCGTTGGCAAGACCAATATCCTCAGTTATTTGATGTTGCGGTAAAACTGGAAGGTTTGGCTCGGCATACTGGGATTCATGCCGCAGGTGTTGTAATCGCACCTGATGAGGTTTCAGATTATGTGCCACTAGCTGGTTTCGGCAGCAATGTGTCTACTCAGTACGATGGTTCTGTATTGGAATCTCAGGGTCTATTAAAGATGGATTTTCTTGGTTTGTCTACTCTCACAGTGATTGAAGATGCTCTCGATCATATCGAATCCAATCGTTCGATAAAGCTCGATATAGATACAATTCCGCTAGATGATTCTAAGGTCTTTGAAATTTTATCTAATGCCAACACACCGGGATTGTTTCAGGTAGATTCTGATTTATTTAAAAGTATTTTGGTGGAGATGCGACCTAAACGCTTTGAGGATATTATTGCTCTTGTTGCTCTTGGTCGCCCTGGTCCATTAGGTATGGGGATGGATAAGGTTTATTGTGAGAGTAGTCATGATCCAAGCAAAATTAGCTATCCACATCAAAAGTTAGAGGATCTCCTTAAGGAAACTTATGGAGTTCTGCTTTATCAAGAACAGGTGATGAATACGGCGGTTATTTTAGCTGGCTACACCATGGCAGAAGCTGATGATCTACGTAAAGTTATGGGTAAGAAGATCGTTGATAAAATGCCACTACATCGTGACAAATTTGTGAAAGGGGCTCAGGATCTTCACAGTATTGAAGAAAATGATGCCAATGAAGTTTTCAATTTGATGGCAACATTTGCTCAATATGGATTCAATAAATCTCATTCCGCAGCCTATGGCTTGATCTGTTATCAGACTGCCTTCCTCAAAGCTCATTACCCGCAAGAGTTTATGGCGGCTTCCCTAACAGACAAGTACGATAGTCAGGATCAAGTATGTTATTTAATTGAAGACTGTCACAGAATGGACATTCCAATTCTGGCGCCTGATATAAATATTTCAAAATTCGAATTTGCAGTGGATGGAGAGAAAATTTTATTCGGTTTAGGAGCCATCAAGGAAGTAGGTTCGAAAGCGATTGAAACTATTATCAATGAAAGAGAAGAGAAAAGTTTCGAGAGTTTAAGAGACTTCTGTTACCGGGTAGATCTATTCACTGTTAATAAGAAGGTGATCGAAAATCTTATCAAAGTGGGAGCGTTTGATTCTCTTCCTGGAGAACGTACTCAGAAATTATCTGTTTTAGATGGTTTTATTCGCGAGGGTCAGGAGTATCAGAAAAATAAGAAGAGTGGTCAGCGATTTTTGTTTGAGGCGAAGGGTGAACAGCAGAGTCGTGATGATGGTTTTGATGAGAGTAAAAAAGATTCACGAGTGGAACAGCTAGCCTGGGAGAAAGAGTTTACGGGAATTTATTTTTCTGGGCATCCCTTGGATGAGTACAGAGTGCCTCTAGAAAAAGCAGTCAATTCGAGATGTAAAGATTTGAGGCAATTGGTGGACGGTACGCCTGTTTTGTCAGGCGGTATGATTTCCAACTTCAGAAGACGACTTAACAAAAAAGGTGAGGATTGGATTACTTTTAAAATTTCCGATTTTTCGGGATCTGTAGATTGCGTTATTTTTGCTAGGCAATTCAAGAAGGTTACATTCAAGGTTTTTGATGACCAGGTGGTTTTTATTTCAGGTACTAAGAAGCTCCAAAGCTTTAATGGAGAACCTCAAATAATTATCGAAGACATGGAACTCATAGATTACCTACATGAAAGTGTGCGTTGGAAATTGAGAGTTTCGCTAGTACTGGACGAACGTAATTCAAAACCTGATCAATTGAAACAGTTGAAATCCATTCTGAAAAATTACTCTGGTGACCAGGATCTACAAGTTATTTACCGTAGTCAGGGATATAATGTCCAAATGACTTTACCAAAAGAGTTTAGAGTTACACCTCACATCTTATTTCTTAAGGAACTAGACTCTACTTTTGGCGAACATAGCATCAATTTAAGATTGCAACCGCCCGCAAATAAACGTTGGTGATACAAATGAGTACAGCATTTATAAAGATAATCTAAAAAGTGTCAAGACTTGGTTTGCGTAACCCTTTCTTAAGTTGATAGAATGCACCTCAAATTAAAGGAATATTTGCCTGAATGCATTTGTTGAAAAATATGTTCAGGCCTTAAACGTAGATTCGAAGAGGTCAGCATGGGCTGGTTTACCACTAAGATAAAAGGCTTGCCAGATGT
>CAZYUV010000006.1:0-33491 GCA_964650625.1 uncultured bacterium | reverse complement strand
TGACACAAATAATCTTGGTAGGTGCTGTTATTTATTGGCTGAATTTCTAATTTGCTAAATAAAAACTTGAGGGTAGTTCGCTTATTCAGTTGTTACAGTCTCACGATCATTACCGGAAAAGTAATCGTCCAATCGTGGATTCATTACTCGGTACCACAGGGGTGGGAAATAGGCTAGCAGTACCATTGAGGGATAGCTGTGTGGTAATTGAGGCGCATTTTCTTTTAACTGCAGATTAAAGTAATGTTTTGAGGCAATCTCGTGATGGTCAGAGTGCCTGGGAAGCTGAAAAAGGTAGATGCTAGACCAGTAGACATTCGAGTTCCAAGAGTGGCAAGGCTTTACTTTTTCCCAGCGACTTTCATCTTTTGGCTTACGACGTAATCCGTAATGCTCAATGTAATTAACTGATTCCAGTAATCCGGCGGCAATAAAACTTTGACTGATAAATGCAAGTATTCCAAGCCAGCCAGATGCCCATCCGTATGCTAAGCAAATTAATAGGCTTAATGAGTACCAACCAATCAGTTCGTTATGGTAGCCCCATATTGGTAGTTTCTTTTTTCTTAGCCTCTGCGCTTCTATCGAAAAAGCGTTCATGGGGTTTTTGAAGAGTCCCTGAAGTACAAAATGGTACAAATTTTGATTTCTGTAGGAGCTTGCTGGGTCGAGAGGTGTCGCAACATAAACGTGATGATGGCGAATATGCTCAACCTTGAAGCCTGCATAGGTTACCGTGCTTAGCAGTATCCCTCCACATGAGCGTTCAAATAAGCTGGTTCGATGAACCAATTCGTGGGCAACATTAATGGCTATTACTCCTCCAAGAATACCCACAGCGAATATATATTCCAATTTATGAATTAGTGCTAAATTTTCTAGATTTATCACTAAAGGCGTAGTGCAGATTAGTAGGCAGTAGCTAGGTACGCAGAATAGTGGCAATCCACGAAAATACCAATGAGCGAGACTATTCTTTTCTACGGTTGGTTCAGGTTGGGGGTCATTACCCCATACCTGATCTAGAATGGGGGTAATAATAAATAAGAACACAGGAATAAATAAAAGTAAGTGACCGTTAAGTTGCCAATAAATTGTAGCTGCAAGAATTATGGGTGGCCAGAAGCTCAGGCTCACAGGTATTAGATACAGTAAAGGTTTTAACAGGGTTTTCATTTATTTAGACGATGCCGCAATATATACTGTTTAGAATATTATACACAATAATATAACTCGGTCTTTTACTGCTGAAAAGGTTGATTAATAATGAATGAAAAGAATGACAATCAAGAAATGGTGGAATTAGTTCTTAAAACACTATTACTTGAAGTGTTTAAAGATGGTCGGGTTGAACTAAGCGAAAGAGATTTGATTAAAGAGTTAGATTCTGTTTTGAAACTACCTAGAGAAAGATGCGCTAAACTTATTAAGGAGCTTTCACTAGACTCGGTTGGCCTGAATTCATCTATTCCTCGAGACCCTGCTGGATATATTGAAATGTTTGTGGCTGTGCGTGCGAAACTAGTTGAGCATTATCCTGCGGAAAGAACTGATCAATATCTTGCAAAATTAGCTGCATGTCTTGGTCGTGAATCCGAATTTGCAGACTCTCTATCTGTAGGGTTTTAATTTATGTTAATTCGGATTCTAATTTTATTTTTTGTCTCTATATCTTTGAGTTATTGTGAGGTTATTAAGCTTGGATTTGGATCTTGCCTCTTCCAAGGGGATTCGATGCAAATTCTTAGTGTTGTGAAAAGGCAGAAACCGAGATTCTTTGTATTTTTAGGGGATAATGTATACGGAAATTTCAAGAGTAAAACTTGGCCATTATGGCGAGCTTATCGAAGACAAAAGATGAACTTAGAGGCTATTGGATGGAACGTACCCAGTTTACGTGTGTGGGATGATGGAGATATGGGTGCAAACGATGGTGGCGGAGACTTTGTTCACTTGCAACGTGCAAAAAGACTGTTTTTAGACCAGTGGGAGATCGATAAAAATGATCCTCGCCATGAGCAAGACGCTTTCTATCTTGAAAGACGAATTTCGGCATATGGAAGAGAGATTCAAATTCTAATTTTAGATGTACGTAGTCAGAAAAGTTCTTGGAAAAGTAATCCAGCTGGGAATCAATTAAAACGTTATCTACCAGATAGATCTGAAACAAAGACTATGTTGGGAGCTGAACAGTGGAATTGGCTAAGAAAGAGAGCTAATGAAAAAGTGGATTTGAGGGTTGTTGTTTCCTCAATCCAAGTTTTGGCAACGGGTCATAATTGGGAATGCTGGAACATGTTTCCAAAAGAGCGTTTTAAATTATTAAACTTGCTTAACAATCAGACTGCTAAGCGTACTCTTTTGGTCAGTGGGGATCGACATAGAGCAGCTTTTTATGGCTTCAAAATGACGGATAATGATAAATATTTTCTAGAGGTGACTACCAGTGGACTTAATCGTCAGGCAGAAGAGCGAGATGAACCCGGTGAGCACCGATTAACTCCGCTATATTGTAAAGAAAATTTCGCATTATTAGAAATAAGTCGCAAACGTGTCAAAATAGGGCTGCGAGATCTTTTAGGAAGGCTTATTGGTAAATATCAATTGATCTTATAAGCTATATGAAGAAGTTAGATTTTTTGCTAGCTACTTTATACTGTAGTTTTTGCTAGTTCTTGTATTCTAGCCTCGGAGATTCCGAAAAAAGACTGATTGTATTCCTCTTGTAATTTCAAGAGTTCATTGAAAATATCAGGATTGGATTTTAAGCGAATTTGATCTAATTTATTTGTTTGATCTTGAGGGGGTAATGGCCTTGGGACTCGTGCCCTTTCATAGTAAGTTGGACTACTATGGTGAACTGGTAAGTCTAATAGTTTGCTGATTTTACTCATAGCTATATCCGGATTTTGACAAAGATCTTCAAACTTTAAAACCAAAAGCCCTCTATCCCATTTAAGTTCTTTGGTATTCTGGATAGCACGATTTAATAATAGATTATGCATCATAATGCAGCGTTCCATAGGGTTTGACTTATAGTAGCGCTCTTTAATTTGTAAACACCACCAGGGTAAGTTATTAGTAGAGTCAGACCGGACTAGAACGGTAAAGGCTCTGGAGTCTTCTGTAAATCGAGTGCCCCATCCTCTGGTATACCATGACCAGACAGTATCAACAGGGTTTCTAAAAACCGTAATTACTTTATAGGGTAATTCTAATTTTGCAAACACATCAAAGTGAGTGATTACATCGTGTGTTAGAAATGAGTAGTAACTGGAATTATCTATTTCAAATTCTTCAAGGTTAGATGGCTTGTCTTCTTTGGTAAGATTTTCAAAGAACTTCTGAGGATGTCGAGATTGAAATACCGAAGTTAGTTCATTTGGTCGGAAATTAGCTTTTCTAGCGAGGATATAATCACAAAAAAATTCATTGAGTTGCAAAGTGATTAAGGCTTTTGCGGCATCGGTTGATATGGATTTATGCTCCATAAGAGGGAGAATTTGCTCAAGCAAAGTAAAGAAATGAGGGTGTTCCATTCCATTAAGAGCAGGAAATAACTGACAAACCAATGATTTACCCGTCCTGGTTAATCCATCTATTAGGCAAACAGGCGCTGGAATAAGCTTAGGAGATGATATGGTTAGATCAGGCATGGAACTTCACTCAATTTTCATTTATAAAAGCTAGCAGTATAATAAAACTATTGAGAAAATTACTAGGGAGTTGGAAGTAGGACTGAAGTTTATTGTTAGTTTTGCAAAGATTTTACAGGTCAAGCTAGACATACAAAAAAGACTCGCCCATAGAGCGAGTCTTTGGAAAGTGCACCCGACATGATTCGAACATGTGACCTCTTGATCCGCAATCAAACGCTCTATCCAGCTGAGCTACGGGTGCTATTTTGAAGCTGGTAAATATAACAGTCGCTATGTTTTGTGGCAAGAATTCATTTGAGAGCTCAAAAATAAGTTCCAACCATACTCAAATTGCACCAAAGCTATGCATTTAACTGTTATACTTCGGTCTTCACCTTTTTATTATGAGTGCCATACCAGCCGGAGATATCCGACAGCAAAGCCAGATAATTCTCACCGATCATTTTATGGAGAATGGGATTCTCCAGTTTGAGATGGAGAACCGCACGCTTTTGGCTCCCCATAGGGATCACGAAAAAGTCGAATTGGTGGTAGGTTCCAAGATTGTGTCTTCTATTTGTAGAAAAAATCAGGGCTATCTTCTTAGTATGGAACTCAAAGAAATTTGTGAGAGGTTGAAGTTGGATGTGGGCGACACGATTAGTATGATCCGTCGCATTTCTGATCCTAGGCGAATTTATCTAGTATTACCAGTTTCCGAGGATCGACTGACTCAAACTCTTGTAGATACTGATGGTCTTAATCAGAGCTTTCAATTTGAGGTGGACTACCCTCAGCCATCCAGTTCACAGATTAGGGAGCAAGTCCGAGGTGTTTTGGACTCTTTATGGACGTTGGGGGATGCGAAAAAAACAATAAAGAAGAAAAAAATTGAAATAAAAAGAGACTCTCGTGTTGAACCCGATAAAAAATGGCTGGAGGATGCTAACCCGAAACAAAGTGAGGAGTCTCATAATAATTCAGAAACGGAAGATAAATCTCTTTCCGAAGAGGTTAAGACGTGGGATTCTGATGAGCAATGGTCCATAGTACTTGCTGCATTGAAAGAGCTTCAACTTGTTAATTTTCTGGGAGCTTCAAATTTAATGGGTATTGTTGGTTTGAATGATGTCGATCAATACCCTCACCAGCTTAGGACAGTACGAAAAGTTTTATTCGAAACGGGTGGACGAGCTATTTTGGCCGATGAGGTAGGGTTGGGTAAAACAGTAGAGGCAGGTCTAATTCTCCGAGAATATTATCTGCGAGGGCAGATGCAAGCTCTGTTAGTCCTTACGCCAGCAAGCCTGACTCATCAGTGGCAGGAGGAGTTAGGGCAAAAATTTGAACTTGATCTACCAGTTGTGCAAGCTCCTCAAGATGTAATGAAATTTGATCGATTTATTATTTCGCTAGATTTGGCGAAAACTAGTAATTTTCGCTCTCTTATTTCATCCCGTAATTGGGATATGGTGATCGTGGACGAAGCGCATAAATTAAAAAATAGTAAAACATTGAACTTTCAATTCGTGAAGGGGCTTACTAGTCGTTATATGTTGCTACTAACCGCAACGCCAATACAAAATGAGCTATTGGAGCTTTTTAATTTGGTCCATCTGATAGCACCTGGTAGTCTTGGTACACCCAATCAATTTAGAAAGTCTTATGTTCATCCCGTTAATAAAAAGCTTCCCCAGAATGAAAGAACATTAAGAGAGCGTCTAAGTCGCTACATGATTCGCAATTGTAGACTGGAGACGCACCTAAAATTACCTCCCAGAAGAGTTTTAATGAGGCGATTGGTAGCTGGTAAAGAAGAGAAGTTGGTCTACGAAAGTCTGACTCAGTTTATCCGTGAGAGTTACTATATGGTATCTCGTACACCTCATGGATTAAATCAGCTTACTTTAATGTTGCTTCAGAAATTAGCTACATCTTCACCTGAAGCATTACGCCTTTCTTTGGAGGGGATATTAAAGAAAGGTGAGTTAAGTGGTGAAATGGAAGATAGCTTCAATAGTATCAGAGAAAGCTGTGGCAAAGTTCAAAAAGCAGTAAAGTTCGAGGAAGTTAGGCGTTTTGTAACCCAAGAGGCAGAGGGCGATAAAGTAATTGTGTTTACTCAGTTTCGTGCAACACAGCAGCAATTAATTCGTTTGCTTCAGAGGGAGGGTATTACTACGGCTGAGTTTCATGGGGAAATGAACGTTAAACGAAAACGTAAACAGGTTGAAAGATTTCGTAATGAAGCACAGGTTTTAGTATCCACAGATTGTGGCGCTGAGGGTTGGAATTTACAATTTGCAAGAATATTAATCAATTTCGATTTACCTTGGAATCCCATGAAAGTTGAGCAGCGTATAGGTAGAGTTCATCGATTAGGTCAGGAGCGCGAAGTGCTCATTCTAAACTTTTGTATAAAAGATACGATAGAGGAACATATAGTTAATTTGTTGAGTCATAAAATTCGGCTATTTGAAAGAGTTGTTGGAGAGTTAGAAATGATTCTGGGGCATTTGAGCGGAGAGTTGAAAGAGATCGAAAGTTTGGATGCTAAAATCATGGAGATTTTAGTGAAGTACTCCGACAAAAGCGAACAAAGAAAGGAAATAGAGTTCTTGGGGGATGAGTTTAAGAAGGCTGGACAAAATTTTGAACAGGTGCGTAAGTTGCAGGAAAATTTTCTGGGGAAAGGCTCTTTATGAGTCAACTTGAAACAAATCTAAAAAAATTAATCAAAGGCTTGGATTCTCTATATAATCAGTTTGAAAGCTCTCAAAAAATAGATTCAGATGATTTTCTAGCTACACGAAAATTAGGCACTTTGCAGGAACATCTGCATAGTCAAAGTATGCATTTTGAATCTCCGGATAATCTTGAGGGTTTCTTTTTAGTAGCACGTTTAAGTTGTCGAAGACCTCTTTCTCATCAAGTATGTCAAATTTTTGTATACGATCGCATACAAAACAAGATGTTGGAAAGAACTGATCCCGTTAGCTTCATGAAAAACTTGAATGTTAAAACTGCAGAAACTACAGACCTCAAACGCTCTGATCTAGATGTTTTTGAAGATTCAATTTTTTCATGGGTGCAAAGGGAAGTTCAAAGTGTGCAAAACAACTGTGAAAAGGAGTTTTTAGAAGAGAGAGACCGGTTGGATGTCTTTTATAAAAGGCAATTTGAAGAGCTTGTAAATAAAAAAAAATCAGTATTTTTCCACAATTATTTTTTTGAGAAAGAGGCTCGTATCAAAGAAGATATGAAGCAAAATCATTCAGAAATGAAAGAGCAGGAAGCTCTACTGGCTTTGCGATATCAACCCCAATTTCAAATAGAGATATTACTTCATGGGAGTTTAAGTTAATGAAGAAGGTTTTTGGTTTCGTATTTGCGATACTATTATTTGCTTTAGTAACTTACATATTTTTGCTAAGTCCTTCCAAAGATGAAACTGAGGGAGATCGAAGCTTCGCTAAAGAAGAATTTAGAGGCGCTGTTGTTTTTTATACGAGAGCATTGGCTAAAAATAAGACTCCTTTCAGCGAGGAGAGAATTCTATTTAAACTTGGTAACTCCTACCGATTAGCTGGTGAAAATCAGAGAGCTTTTGATTTCTATTTTTCTATATTGAGAAAAAATGAAGATTCGGTTTATAGGGATCGAATACAATCGTATTTACGTCATGAGGCAAAAGATTTGGAGATGGAGACTAGTCTTGGTGATATAGAATTGAAATCGATCTCTTTGGGTGAGTCTGTTGATGAAAGTATCTTGGATTTAAAAACAAAGCGAGACAAGCTTTATTTGAAACTTTTGAAGGTGCTTTTAGATTCGGCAGAAAGGCCTCAGAATTATCAACTTCTGGACCTTTATAATACTTATAAAAGTTTGCAAACTAAATATCTTGATAGTAGGCAGTCTGCTCTCAAGGAATTTGGTCAAGTATTGGAGCGAAAAATATCCAAAAAATTTGTCTCTCTATGGATGGGTGAAGCGGGAGTATCCGAGTTCTCGCCTTTAACAGATTTATATAAAATTGAGCATATAGTGGCTGAAGACTGGGCGACTTGTTTTAGTATAAATAATGAGCCACCTGTGGATGCCTTTTTTATTTATGTTTCAGAGAAAGTTCAAACAAATTTACTTATTCAAGTGTCAAGATTGTACGATTTTCATGAAAAAGCCAAAGTATTCCTGGTATTTGACGATAGTACTCTCGAAAGCTTGCCACAGGAGAAAGTGAAATCTCTAGCTGATAAAGCTTCATTGTTGCAATGTACTGAAGAGAATACCTGCGCGGAGGTGATTCGCCAGTTAATTCATCGTAGGAGTTTATGGCAATCCGATGGTTGAAGGATATAGGAATTATTAAACGGGTTCTAGCGGAGGCTGAGACCTCAGCAAGGCTTATAGCGATCCGAAGCTTAGAATTAATGCTTAGTACGGATGCTCTGAAAGTTCTTGAAGAATCGCATGCTAATGCGATCTCATTCGAAAAGTTCTTTATAGAAAAAGCCATCGATAATATCAAAGAATTTAATGAGTCTGGAGTTATGCCTGTTGAAATTCAGAAGGCAATAGAAAAGCAAGAACAACTCAGAAAAGATTCCGTAAAATTCAAGGGTTTTGAGGTGGAAAGCGATTACAGCCAAGAGCCAGTGGAAATTGGTGATCTATCGTCTGCTCTATCACCTTACAAATCTCAGGAGTCTATTCAGGGTTTTGAAAGTGTATCCGATACTGATTTGGATGATAAGGGGCTTGACTCATCGAGTGAGCCTACCGAGTTGACAAGTGATGTTGCTTCATTAGCAGACCAAAGCAATTTAAAGGAGATTCTAGAGGAGGATATTGATAAGCCTGATTTAGAATCAGATAAAAATTTAGAAGATGTTTCTGCTGCCAATTCTACTTTGCCGGAAGAGACTTCCGATTCTGCCGAGACTAATACAGATATTCTTGAAGTTGTTGATTCGAGTTCACCGCCGCTTGAAATAGAAGATAAGAACCCCACGGTAGAAATGGAAACTTCCTTAGTTATAGATTCTCAGGCTGAGTTAGTTAATGATTATGAAGTTAGCGATTCTTACGATGATCTTTTACCATCTTTGGAGTCTCCTGTGGTAAATGATTTGGATTCATATGATGATCTACTACCTCCACTTGATTCGCCAAATCAAGATGGAGGCCCGATAGATTCATTTGGGAGTTTGCTTCCTCCAGTGAGTTCATCAGATTCAGGTGTGATTGATAACTTTGATGACCTCCTACAGCCTCCTCACTCGGAGGGCTCAATAAACTTAGAGGACGATTACAAGGATTTACTCCCACCAGATAGCTCAGATGGTCTATCAAATTTTGAATCAGAAAGCGCTGGTCAAAATGTTGATTATGATGATTTACTTCCTCCGCTGGATACTGTTGGAGGATCTCAGTCAAACGATTATGACGACTTACTGCCTCCGTTAGACGTAAATCCTACAGAATATGATGATTTACTCCCCCCAATGTCATCAAATGTTAACACTGAAGATTTACTTCCTCCATTGAAAATGGATGAAGAAGATACCGAGGATGTGGCTAACAATTACGATGATCTATTACCACCTCTCAAGTAATAATGAAGATATTTACCCTTGTTGTAATATTTGGACTTGCAGCCATTAGCTGTTTAGGGGCGAATCAATCGGGTTTTCTTTGGCAATTGGCAGATTCTCACCGTCAAGATGGAAATCTTGTATTGGAGGAAGTAGCACTCAAAAAATTAATGAGAATGGACCCTGGATATCCTGGCGCAAGAAAGCGATTGAAAGAATTGGAAGCGATGCGAAAAGCTGGCCATACTGGAGGCGTTGAGGAGCGCTTGCAAGGTATTCAAACACTGCTTAGAGGAAATACTCAGCAGCTCATGAGTGATAAAAATGGTACCCGCGGCTTTAAAACTCCAGATGATGAGGCGAAGTTTCTCGAGAAATCTTTGGCGAACAAAGCTTTGAGTCAGAATCAAAAGGTCCAAATGAAAGAGAAGCTTTCCACTTACTACTTTAAACGAGGTATGAGGGCAATCAAGGGCGAAAAAATCCGTGAAGCTATTGAATCGTTAGAGAAGTCAATTTTTTATAATCAAAAATTTCAACTTTCATACTATGAACTGGGGTTTTTATATTTTAGAATTCGCGAATTGCGACATGGCATCAAGAATCTTGAAAAGTTTGTGGAATTACAACCGTCGGGTATTTTAACTAAGTCTGTACGCGAACATTTACTTAACAAGTATATGACCATTGCTCGCACCTACTATTTCGAACAGGACTTTAAAAACTGTAAACCATACTTGGAAAAGATTATTCGATTGAATCGGAGTAGTCCGGAAGCTGATACAGCTTTGGTTTTTTTAATGAATCTTTATTATTTTACAGGCTTAAAGCATCTAAAGTTAGAGGATTATACGCAAGCTTCAGAAAACTTTTACAATGCTTTAGATGTATTGAGAGAAAAGCCAAATTTAGATACCAAATTATTTGGAAAATTGGCTCGAGATGCTGTGGATCCATTCATTAAACATGCTCAGAAACTTTTTATTATTAAGAAGTCGTATGGTGAGGCTTACCCATTTTTTGAGGCAGTCAGTTGGCTAGTTCCAGGAACTACGAAGGCATTTTTAGCCAAAGAATACATGCGGGAAATACATAGAGTGAATGAAACTGCAGACAATCCAATTGTATATTTCAATAACTTCATTGAAGAAGAAAATCAGAGATTTTTGCTTGAGCAAAGAGGTTTGGAAATTGGGAAATCAAATTAATGAAAAGTATAAATGAACAAGGAGTTTTACTGTATCCCGGAAGTTTTGACCCTCCGACTTCCGGTCATCATAATATTGCATTACGTGCACTAAAGTTGTGCAAATTACTGGTAATAGGTATTCACATGGAGAATAGTACAAAGTCTTACATGTTCACTGCAGAGGAAAGACGGGAGATGTTCCTGTCTTATTTTAGTGATACAGAAAGGCAGCGTTTAAGAGTGGATTTGTATGAAGGGCTGACTGCAGAGTATGCAAATAAAATTGGAGCCTTTGGTCTCTTGCGCGGACTGCGTACGAATGCCGATTTTGAGTTTGAATTTCAAATGGCTGCTATGAATAAGCATTTGAATCCACAGTTGGAAACAGTGTTTATTCGAACAGATGGTGGACTAGCGCATGTATCTTCATCTCTTGTGAAAGATGTTCTAAGATATCGCGATGTGCCCGGCATGGTTTCAGATTTTGTAGCTGAGAAGGTTAAAGCTAAATTTTGCTAACTTTGAAGGCTTTCGGACACCATGATAAAATCTTGGTGCTAGGTTATGTGACCGAGTTTAAAGTCCTCAGGAAGTGAGTAGCAATGTCTATGAATACCCGTCAGTTAGAAGACGCTTATCTCCAAGAAGTTGAAAGAATCAGTCAAAAAGTTCATCTGGGCGAGATACCGCATGATGCGGGCGAATTTCTAATTATGCTTGCTCGTGAAAAAACTGTTAAGTCTACTAAACGTCTACGGCGACCCAGTAGGCTAATTTTTTATCTTATGTCGGCATTGGTCGCTGTAGCATTTATTTACAGTTTTTTCCAAATTTATAGTGTATTGAATAGAAATGATCTCAGTTTGGTTTTTCTCTATTTAATTGGGCTGTTGACGATTGTATTTGTGGCATTATTTCAGCTGGAAATCAATCGCGTGGAAAAGATGTTTTCCAGGTTTTTTAGTAAAGCCTATTTTAGAAAAATTTTACATGTTCCCGAAATCGAATTTGAATGGAAGAAAGAGCCTGTGATTCAGGTCCGTTTAATGATAAAAAACGAAAATAATTTGTTCGCAGGAATTAGAGATGAGGAAGTATGTGAATTGAAAAGTAATATAATTAGCACAATTACGAGAGTCATGGACGACGGTAAAGCTCTTATAGAGGAAATTTCTGATGATCGGGTGGTGATTAATTTCATGGTTCATGAAGGAGTTAACTGTAGCTACGTCATACATCAGTTGGTAAGACTGTTAGAGGAGTTAAAGTTGATGGATGGTGAGTGGTTTTCAAAGTCCGTGCGTATTGGTGCTAGCATGATTCTAGGAGAATTTTTGGTGGGTAACATGGGCTATGATTATCAAGTGTTCAGAACGGCAGGACGCAAAGTTGGTGTGGCGGAGTCCTTGGTAAAAGCCGCAGGATGGAACGAAATTTTTATTGATGAGTTGACTCTTTGTGAACTAGATTCGGAAATTCATGCCATCTCTTGTGAGCCAATTTTCGTTAGAGCTACTGGCGATTTGATTAAAGTACATAAATTCAACGGATGGAAGGAATCTCCTCGTGCCATTTGAACTTACTGAATCCCAGCAATATGATTTATTTTTTGAATTGGCTAAAAATTTGGCACACCCTTCTAGAACTATTAGAGTTCAAACCGTAGAAGCTATATCTCGAGTGGCGAATCGTCGTTGTACCAACTTACTTTTGGATAAACTTGAACTGGAAAAAGATATTTTTATTAAGGCTTCTTTGATACGGATTCTTGGTGACATAGGTACTCCAAATCTTTTAGATCCAATTGATAAATATCTCCATTTTGCAGAGCCTAGGATTAGAGCAAATGCGATCGAATCCATAATCAAGCTTAAGGTGCGGGATAAGCAAGAGGTTATTCAGCGTGTAAGTTATTTTGTACAAGATGAAAATAACCGAGTAGCGGCAACTGCCTTAAAGGAAATTTTGGAGCATGGAGACAGTGATTTTCTTCCACTACTTAAATTAATGCTGAAAGGAACTGATAATCAGCGTAAAGCTTCGGCTATTTGGGTTGTCGGAGAATTAAAATTGGATGGATTACTTGAGGATGTTGTTTATGCTCTATATTCTGAGAATTATCAGGTGCATTCCATTGCAAATAGAGTCTTAAAAGTATTCAAAGAAAAATCAATTCCTATTCTTTTTGAGAATCTTTCAATGGGTGATGATTTAGTTAAAATATATACCTTTCTATTTTTTGCGGAACATTTAGATTCGGTGACTGATGAGCAAAAAGCATTACTTTTAAAGATGGTTGAGCAGGAAGAGGCTTATGTTGCCTCATTCATTTTAAAGATACTATACAAACTGGGTTTATCAGAAGGGTATGAATTACTGAAGACATATTTGTTTCATGAAGATGAATCATTGCGAAGAATATCAGTTGAGGGTTTGCCTTATTATACCTCTGAAGAAGGGTCCCAGGATTTACTAATAAGGGCTGCCGAATCGGAATTAAATTCTCATCTTTTATCTAGGTTGATTCATTGTTTTGAAAGCTTTCCTTCCGAAGAATCGATTCAGAAAATGCAAGAGTTTCTGAAGCATAAGGATCAGCGTGTGGTGGCTAACTGTATTGAGGTTTTGGGTAAAATCGGGGATCGAAGGTTGACACAAATTCTCAAACCATATCTTGAAAATAGTAACAATAGAATTATGGCCAATGCTGCGGTGGCTGTATTTAGACTTGGGGAATCTAAAGTTTTGGGTCATCTTCAACAGGCTTTGGTATCGGACTCATCTTCCTTACGTGCTTCAGCTGCTTTTGCACTTGGTGAGATAGGTAGCAATGAGGTTGTTGAATTACTGATCCAGGGTTTATTGGATGAGGCTCAGAATGTTCGTAATCATGTTGTTCAAGGTCTTTTGAAGCAAGATCAGAGTAATTTCCAGCGATTGGTAGATCACCTTAAAGGTAATGAGTCTAGAAGTGCTAGACAAGTTTTGGCAGAAATATCTAATTCCGTAGTAGTTAATTCTGATAGGGGAGATCAGATAGAGAATTTATTGGATATTTATGCTGAGAAGATTCCTACATTTGAATTTCCCTCTACACTTGAAGAAAACGAAATAGAGCAGCTATTGGATCTTTTGTTTGTAGATGATCCTAAACTTCAAATTTATTCTATCTATGTTTTAGGGGAACACCGAATAGACCGTGCCATTCCTCGTATAATATGCTTACTCTTCGAGCGTAATGATGAGCTAGTTGGAGAGGCTATGTTGGCATTAAGAAAAATCGATGCAAAGGAGTCATTAGTATTTTTCAAAGATATATTTCATCGATTACGTGGTGAGAATATGAGACTGTGTTCTAGAATAATGCAGTATTTTCATGGGAAGCCTATGGGCAAGGATTTTTTCGATTGTCAACTGAGTGCAGAGCACATAGCAGCTTTGCAGTCAGACTTGCAATCGTAATATTTGGGAAACACAATGGGAGAATTCTTGGCTAACTTAGGCATGGGAGCTGAGATTTACTTCTTTGAACAACTACCATTTTACTGGTCTATATCGCCAACTTGGATGAAGCTGTCTTTAGTTGGTTTACTAGCTGGGATTCTAGGGAGTTTCTTGAATATGGCGGTCTGGAGAATCCCAAGAGGCGAGTCTATTTTTCTGCCACGAAGTCATTGTCCAGTATGCAAACATGTCTTGAGTCCCAAAGATTTGTTTCCAATCCTGAGTTACCTTTTTTTAAGAGGGAGGTGTCGCTACTGTGACACTCAGTTTGGTACTAGGTATGTATTAATCGAAATCTTTCTTGTTTTGTCTGCAATACTTCTATTTAGTTTATACGGGCTGACTTGGGGGTCTCTGGGTATAATGTGTTCCTTGGCGTTTGTCATTTTTTGCTATGGAGTTCTCCGACACCAGGAAATGGATAAAAGTATTATCGACCAGCAAACTGGTCAAATACTTGTTTCCAATTTGAATGAGAAAAATATGGGCTCAATGGAATACTCTGAAACAAGTTGCGGTAAAAAAGGTTTTACGTACATAGAAGTCCTCATGACTCTAATAATAGTTGCAGCGGTAATAATCCCTTTTGGGAATATCTTTCTCAGTTCGTATGGAAGGGTTATTAAAAATAAAGAATATATTATGGCGTTTAATCTTATGGAAGAGAAGATGGAAGAGCTCCGTATGGTTCCATTCAGTAAGCTTAAGTCTGACTGGAATATATACGCCAAACCAGCCGAAAATAGAGATGGCATTTACTCAGGTAATCATACCGGCCACTTTTTTAAGATGAGGACGGATAGGAGTTATTTCGAGACTAATTTCAGTGATATTTTGACTACTGAAAAAGATTTGCCTCGTTTAGCAATGGCTAGATTTCAAAAAGCTTATAAGCAGTATTATGGGATTCCTTATGAGTTCTATCCTGAAGATTATAAGATTTTTCGAAGGGTTGTACGTTTAGAACCTGTTGAGACAAAACTGGATAAAAAATTTGCTAGAAAACAAGGATTGGAAAACTCCAAAAAACAACCTCAGACTACAGGCAAAAGTAGAGATTTCTTGAAAATTACTGTGCAGGTTTTTATAGATTCAAAGTCTAATTCTAGGAAACTAGAGATTAGTCGCTACCGCAGAAAATAATATGATTTTTTACAATAAAAGCGAAAAAAATGGAGCATTTACACTGATTGAGCTTTTGATTGTAGCGACTATTATGATTATGGTTGCCGGAATTATTTACACTTTCTACATAAACTTGGCTCGTACCTATTACAAGGGTTCAGATACTATTATTAGGGTATTGGATGCTCAAAACACTCTTGAATCAATCAGTAGAGACCTACGGTCTGTTAGAAATATTATTCGTTTGCAAAATGATCATATTGAATTCCATAGGTTTTATTATGAATCTAATGAGAATAAGAGCGATCCAGTTTCAGACCTAAACAAGCTCATGGTGGAAAAGGTGGAGATTAGGGTTAGAAAAGATGACAGAGATTATTATGTATTTGAGCGCAAGGTTGGTGTGCAAAAATGGCAAAAGTTTTCGAGTCAGTTTCGCTCAAAATATTTAGTTCCAGATATTTTTTCAGCTTGGAGACTCGAGAAAAGTTTTTATGAGGTTTATGATCCAATTAAGTCGAAACCGGATAAAATTCCACTTATAAGAATTGATATCAAGATCGATTCTCCTAAAAATCCTATTCATTTGTTTAAGAAGGTATTTTTACCTATACCTCATGGGAAACTTCCTCTAATCAAGATGCCAGAAAGTGTTCAGAATTAGCGGCTTCATACAAAAGGAAAACAGGCGCTTTAGCTTTTGTTTAGCTTGCATTAAACATTTATTTTGCACTTAAAAAATATCTAATCCCTACTCCTGAGGAAGTCGAATCTGCTCATAAATTTATTCATCAAGGGGTGAATACTGCCATGGCGGAAGAGCAAATAGATAAATCTAAAATGCGATTGGGAGATGTGCTGACGCACAAAGGCTTCGTGACGCCTCAAGAATTGCAACGGGCATTCAAGCAGCAGAAAGAAACTGGTCTGAGGCTGGGCGAGCAATTAATTGCATTGGAAATGGTGACAGAGGAAAATATCCTAGAGTGCCTATGCTGGCAGCAAGATTTGTCAATGAAATCAATGGCTGGAGTTGAAATTTCGCCATCTGCCTACGTCGCTTTACCCGAAGATTATATTTTAGCTAACAATGTATTGCCTATAGATGCTTCTGGTAACACGCTAGTCGTTGTTCACAGTGATCCATTAAATCTTAATTTTATTGCGGACGAAGTGTCACATCGAACTGGTAAAAGAGTAGAAATTTTTGCGGCTACAGAAAATTCAATAAAGTCCGCCATTGAATCCTATAAAAAGAGAATGAAAGAGTTTTTACCTTTGCTTGATGCATTGCAGGCAGAGCCCGTTGATAAGGGAAATCCTCTTCATGAAACAATACACGATGTAGAGGAAGCAACAACTCCCATTATTGCATTTACAAATATTATCCTCCGAACCGGAATAATGCGAAAGGCCACTGATATATATATTGAGCCTAAGGATGACACATTGAAAGTTCGTTACAGAATTGACGGAATTGTTCAAGATGCATTCAAATTTCCGGCCGAATTTGATAAGCATAAAGAGAAAGTAGTTGCACGCTTGAAAACAATGGCGAGTCTGGATATTTCAGAGAAACGCTTACCTCAGGATGGTCGATTTCGAGGTCAGTTGAAAGGTAAACTAATTGATTGTCGTGTTTCAGTTTTACCAACTATCGATGGAGAAAAGGTAGTCCTGAGAGTTCTTTTCAAAGATCGATTGGATGTGAGTCTGAAAAACGCTGGTTTATCTAATTACTCTATGCGCCTTCTCACAAATCTTTTGGAAAAACCGCATGGTTTAATGTTAGTTACGGGACCAACAGGATCGGGAAAGACTACTACTTTGTATGCCAGTTTGGCATATATGTATAATCCTACAAAATCCGTGGTAACTGTAGAGGATCCTGTTGAATACGAAATATCTCACTATTCGCAGGCTCAAGTTAATGCTGAAGTAGGTTTGACTTTCGCTTCTTTACTGCGATCTATTCTTCGACAAGCTCCAGATATCATACTTGTAGGAGAAATTCGCGATTCAGAAACGGCAAAGATAGCCTGCGAAGCCGCAATGACCGGGCATTATGTAATGAGTACTCTGCACTCTAATGATTCAGCTAGCTCAGTTATGAGATTAACCGAAATTGGGGTGGATAAGTTTTTGGTTAGCTCCGTGCTAATTGGTTCTATTGCTCAGAGACTAGTACGAAGATTATGTGCAAAGTGTCGACGACCTGTTGGGCTCGATGAAGAATTGCAGGAGTTCGCGAATCGTTACAAGCTGAAAACACAGTCGGTTTATGAGGGTAAAGGTTGTGGATATTGCATGGGTAGTGGTTATGTGGGCCGGCTTGGGATACATGAAATTTTACAAAATACGGTGGCTATCCAAGAACTAATTACACAAGGTGGTACACCTTTAGAGCTTGTTGCAGCCGCAAGGCAATCTGGCTTTATTAATTTGCGAGAAGACGCCTTGTTGAAAGTTATTCAAGGATTCACTGATATGAAGCAGGTACGAAAAGTTACCGGATAAATAATAAATTAGAATTTTGGTAAAGGGGAAAATGATGAAAAAACCAGGTAAATTTTTAATTACCTTGTTGCTTACCGGTTCTGCAACTATTTTGTTTGCATCGGATAGCCTCGAGGAAGAAGGTACGTCAGATCGTATGTTCGAAAAGAATGTAGAGTATAAGGATGCTAAACATCATCGTAATGATTATAAGGCTTCGCCTTTCTACATTGGTAAAACAATGGATGGTGTGAAGACTCCACCTATGATGAAAAAGACGCAGCAAGGAGAGTGGTATCCGTATCGAACGTCTTATCTCGATAAACCTGTAGAAATTGGGGATGAAATAGCTATCGTAAGGACTTCAACAACTAAGCATACGATTATCAAGTCTTCCTATGATAAGAAGGGTAATATTATATCTATTCATGCTTGGGATAGGCGTAAGGGCCAAGATTTGAAAATTAGCCTTGATGTTTTAGCCGAGCCAATTATTAAAGATGAGATTGAAAGCACAGTTGCTAAGCTCAGAATAGTATACAATTCATACGGAGAAGTGATTTCTAAAGCTGCATGGAATAAGGTTACTGGAGAGAAAATAGCTTCGCCAGCTGCGGTGCCATTTACAAACTATATTAATGAAGATAAGTACTGGGCATTTGTTGAGCGTCAAAAGTTATATGAAAGATCTTATGAGGATATGTATGTAGATCGAGGCGCAGTAAGAACGAAGCGAATGCGAAAAATGGTTCGGTATGGAAATCCATTTGGAGTTCCAGAGGAAATTGAGGTTTACGAGGAACGTCCTATTGTTGAGCGTCACTTTGAGGATGCTCATTATGAAAATGATGGTCATATAGCCATAATTGCCGCCGATATGGATGGTTCTATTTCAGACGGGGTAAATCGAGCAACTATTGGTAAGAGTTCTGGAACATATTTGGAGGCGGGCTTTGATGTAGATTTATTTAAGCACGCTATATCATTTAGGTTTTTAAATTTAGATAATCAGTCTACCATCACAGGCCAACTTCAAGGTTTTGATAATCAGAACTTTAATACTGGAGCAGTTTTTGATCAAAGTGTTTCGGATTTTGATTTCACTTATCGGCGAGAATGGGTTAGGAGCGAGCGAGGAGAGTTTGGTATTAACTGGTTGTTTTCTCTAAAATACTTAGATTTTGATTTGAGTATAGCCAACGGAGGGACTACTGCTTCTATTAATGGGCCAGTGGTATTGCCCACTTTTGGTGTCGAAATGATTAAGAATATGAGTGATCATATAGATTTAATTGCTCAGGCTAAATTGTTCAGTTATAGCGATACAAGTTTGACAGAATATGATCTAGGCGCAAAGTACTATTTCCGTCCAGAAAACGTAGATGATTGGCGTCTTTCAATGGGACTAAAAGGCTATGCATTAGATGCGAAGTCAGATGATGATGAAGTGGATATCGAACATAGTGGATATCGCATTGCACTTGAGCGCGGATTTTAGTTAAAGTTTTACAATAAATTTTCCCCCAAAAAAGGGCTGATCATAATTTGATCAGCCCTTTTTTATTTTTTGGTGTTAGTATTTGATAATGAGTACGCGGCGTTCATGGTCCAAGGCGATTCTATCTTATTTTCTAGGATTTATATCGATCCCTCTAGGTTTTCTAGTGATTGGAATAATTCCTGCAATGTTTAGCTGCACAATCTCATACTCATTATTTAGAGATTCTCAAACTCGAGCTCTTGCTTATCCTGGTTATATTTTAGGTGGCCTCGGAATTGTACATTGCTTACTAATTTTTAGTTTTACCCTATACAGTGGCTTTATATATGGATCTGAGGATCCTTTGCAGATCCGTTGGAAGAGCGTTCATTTAGGTTCTTTCTCTATCAAGACACCGGAAGGAAATTTAATAAATTCGGAACAGTTCATTGATCAAAAGCTTGTTATAGCTTACTGGGCTAGTTGGTGCGCTCCATGTGTGAGTGAAATTCCTCATTTAAACTCACTGAATAAAAATTCGGAAATAACGGTAATAGGTATAAGCTCCGAAGGAATGGCGACTATTGCAAATGCACGAGAACAGTATTCCATTGAATATACTATAGGTAAGCTTGAGAAGCCTGCAGAAGCATTTTTGGAGGTGACTCGGTTACCGACTATTTTTTTTATAGATCGTAACGGTGTTATTCAGGATGTGAAAGTTGGTTTACATGATTACTTTGACCTTAAGAAATTAGCTCTTAAGAGTGATTATAAAGGCGAGATTCGAATGTTTCCCCGAGAATTATTCAATGGGGTCGATTTAATTCTGAGCTTCTGGTTTAAATTTTTCGATCGACTTGGGCTTGCAATTTAGTTTGTAATTTTTTCTCGGAGATTCCCACCTGAGTAGGTCGATCTTTTTATTTACTCCCCAGCGGTATTCTCCGATGAGTCCATCCTTTCGAATCACTCTGTGGCAAGGGACCAGTATTGCTATTGGATTTTTACCAATAGCATTGCCAATAGCTCTAGTGGCTTTAGGTTTATTTATTTGTTGGGCAATTTGAGAATAACTACACACTCTTCCCAATGGTATTTTGGTAAGCTCTCGCCATACTTGAATTTGAAAAGTAGTTCCTTTTAATATTATTGGGATTCGTTTTATAGAATGGAAATTTGACTCACCACTCGGTGTTTTCAAACCAATGCTAAGCAAAATTTGGTGCTTTAAATCATTGGTCATAGTTTTTTTTTCAACGACTGATCTAGGCCAGTCATGTTTTAACCGTTCAATGAAATTATTAAGAGGTTGATGGAAACTTAAGTGACAGATTCCAAAGGAGTTTTGAGCTGTATTTAATCGTCCAAATATGGTTTCAAGATAATCGTACTCAATTGGTAAAGCTTCCCACATCTTATTGTATTCATAATGAGTGAAGCTGTGAATTTTTAGATTTAGATCTAATATTTGAGGCATGGCGATTTAAATTCATTTTTAAAATAATTCAAACACGGCTTCTACTCAGGAACCATAGACCAAGTAAAAAGCATGCACAGTTGGGAACCCAATTGCTTACCAGTGGATTTAAAGTTCCATTGCCACCCAAGCTTTTGCCAGTAGATAGTAAAATGTAATAGACAATCATAATTAATATACTAATGCCAAATCCATTGGATTTACCGCCCCTTGCATGCCTCATTGCGAGAGGGACACCAACTAATACCATGAAGAAACTTGCGAATGGAAATGCGCTTCGAAAGTACATTTGAGTTTCAAATTCACGGGTGCTAAGACCTCGTTGATCGCGCCTTTTAATTATGTCACGAAGTTCCGTCATGTTCATTTCTGATGGACTTTTATTCTCGGGGTTTCTTACTACATGGTTGGCGTATCGATCACTGATTGGATAAGACCATGTGGCAAACCTGACTTGATACTTCACGGATCCATCAGCTTCAAAATATATTGTTTTTCCATCCTTAAATACCCAAAGATTGCCATTTTGAATATTGGCATGACTGGCTTGAGTTAAACTCGGATAGCTATCTTTATTGAATTGAAACATGCTGATGTCGAGCATCGAATCTGTTTTTGGGTCATAATCGCGTACATAAAGTTTAAATTTACTACCACCGTCGAAAAACATATTTTTCGCGACTTTCGGCAATGGCTTTTTAAGTGTTATTTCATTGATATAAGTTTGTTGAGACAGAAATTTTGCTACAGGTACAATTTTTTCGTTCAAAAAAAATATAACTAGAGAAACTCCTAGGCCAAGCAAAAGTAGTGGGTTGATTAGTCGTAATGGACTCAGGCCGGCTGCTTTCAGAGCGATAATCTCACTATCATTATTTAATCGAGTCATCCCTAGCATACATCCCATTAGCACAGCCATAGGAGCACTTGTTACGATAACGGTTGGCAGGTAATAGATAACCAGTTTAAATAGTGCCTCCCATCCAATACCTTTACTGATAGCAAGATTCAGGACACGTATCAGTAGGTTAATAATCCAGAGACTGGCAAAAATAAAAAATGAGAAGATTAATGGTTTTTTTATCTCCCCAAGAATGTAGCGATCCAACAGTCTCGGAAAACCCATATTAATTCCTGAAGCCTTGGCAGGGGGTAGGCACAAAGCCACCTCGTTTAAAAATACCCTCTGAAGAGAGCGTACTTACAGGAAGTATAGGAGTTTCACCCAGCAGTCCGCCGAAACGAGCCCATTCGCCAGCTTTTTTGCCCGGTACAGGAATAATTCGGACACCGGTCGTTTTTGAGTTGACCATGCCTAAAGCAGCTTCATCGGCAATAATTGCAGCTAGAGTGGATGCAGGTATGTCACCAGGAATGGCGATCATATCTAAACCTACTGAGCAAACGCAGGTGAGTGCTTCTAGTTTTGCTAAGCTCAAATGTCCTAATTCGGCCGATTGAATCATGTTGGCATCTTCACTTACAGGTATGAAAGCTCCGCTCATGCCTCCGACTCTTGAGGCCGCCATCATTCCGCCTTTTTTAATTGCATCATTCACTAGGGCTAGGGCTACTGTGGTTCCGTGAGCTCCCACACGTTCTAAACCCACTAATTCAAGCACCTCTCCCACACTATCGCCAGGAAGTGGTGTCGGGGCTAGTGATACGTCTATAATGCCTCTTTCTGCATTCAAAGCTTTCGAGCATTCTCCAAGGAAAAGTTCTCCAACTCGTGTCATTTTAAAGGATGTCTTTTTTATTACTTCGGCTAATTCATGTAGATTTAATTCGGGGCCCGCATCGCGCAACGCCTGAGCTATTACTCCAGGCCCTGAAATACCAACGGAAATGCATCGTTCTCCCATTGAAATGCCATGAAACGCACCAGCCATGAAGGGGTTATCTTCAACGGCATTGGAAAACACTACTAATTTCGCACAGCCAATAGCATCTTGATTACGGGTTGCGTTTGCAAGCTCTAGCATTCTTTGTGCAATCAGCGAGATTGCATCCATATTCAGACCACTTCTGGTCGTGGCAACATTGAAGGAGCTGCAAAGTCTCTTAGTGCTGCTTAGGGCCTCCGGCAGGCTGTCAATTAGGTGTTGTTCCCCAGGCGTTATTCCTCTGTCGACGATAGCGGAATAGCCTCCTATGAAGTCAAGTCCTAATTGTTCAGCAGCACGGTCTATAGATTTGGCAATTTTTAGTGGGATTGTGGCATTTCGTCCATCACATAGTATTGCAACCGGTGTAAGCGATATTCTTTTATTGGCTACTGGAACATTAAATCGCTGGCTAACTTTATTAACCTCTGGAACCAGTGACTCGGCTGATCTCATGATGTGGTCATATACACAGTTGGCGATGAGATGGTCACTTGCTCCTTGGCATTCTCTTAGGCTTAGGCCCATGGTTACGGTTCGAATATCAAAATGGTCCTGGCTGACAAAAGATATTGATTCTAGTATTTCGCCTAGTTGAAAAGTCATTTATATGCCTATATTCGATGCATGGAGTTAAAAAGATCCTCCTGAGCCAACATGATCTTAACCTTAAATTGTCGGACAGCCTCTTCTAGATGAGTTTGTAGATTTGGAACGTCCAAATATGATTCACATTCCAGCACCATAAATAGTACGAATTTTTCGTCTAATATTTTTTGAGTGATGTCCTGTATAGAAATTCTGTAATGCAGTAGACAGTTGCTAATAGAAGCTATGATACCTACCTCGTTTTTTCCTATGATGGTTAGGTATACGTGCTGTTTCATTGACCAAATATTCCTTGGAGAAGATTGAGCATTAGAGCACATCCAATAAAGCCAGCTAAATACAGCTTCATATTCTGAAAGAAATCACGGTAACTGTGTAACCTCGAATGGTTGTCAATTAAGCAATAAACTATAGAGAATAGTAGGCAGCTGAGTATGAGAAATGAACTGAGTACTATTTGAAGAGTAAACATCAGAATTTACCTTTTCGATTTTGTTTGTTAAATGTTGTATCAAAACCGTCAAAAAGTATTAAAAGGTTGAACATACAAGTCAAAATTACGAAATAAAACCCTACATCACGTAGCGGTGCGGGTATACTGGGTTCGTCTGCTACGAGCGGAAAGATGTCCCACCAATTAATTACCAAGCCTTGAAAATATCCACCGCCAAAGTGTAGCAAAGGTGTAGTTAATATTGGAAATATTACCTTGTATATAAAGTGCCAAAGTTTTTCAAGGGTTCCTGGCTTATAGCGCGCATTAGTTGAATTAAAATGAGGGACATCAATTTGTCGCCCTGCTGGTTCTGCATAAAATTGATCGGCAACGCGCCATATAATTGGGTTTTCTCCAGAGTGCAAGGCTATCGGTTCAAACTTGAAGAATCCTTTGTAGTCTGCTTGTACTTGGATTTTATCTAGAGTTTTTTCATTGATGACTTCTAAAGTTAGACCTGGATGGGTATGGCCTTCCAGAGTTAGAGCTTTGCTTGAGGTTCTGTCTGGTAGTGAGAAAAGAAATATTCCATCATCAAATTGGGGGTTTATAAATTTTGGGATAGTTTTATGGGCAATAGCGCTGTCATCATAAATTATGACTTGCTTTCCGCCTTTAACACCTTCGTACCAATAATAATGTTGCAGGTCTAGGCTTAGGCCAACAAAATAAGTAAATAGCACAACAAGAGCGAAGCATAGTGCTTTGCCCTTTTCTCCAATGTAGTAGTGTCCAAGGCCCGGGAAGAGTAAATTTCCAACAACGCTAAGGTATGCTTTCATGAGCCTCGGATTAATTTGATTCTCTGCACTTTATGCAGATGCTTGCTGTGGGTAGACGCTAACTTTCTTGCGGTTGCGACCCATTCTCTCGAATGTAACGATTCCGTCGCTCAGGGCATACAGTGTATAGTCTTTTCCCATTCCCACATTCTTACCTGGGTGCACAGCTGAGCCTCGTTGTCTTATTATAATATTGCCAGCTATAACGGCTGACCCGCCGCTCTTCTTAACCCCTAAATATTTAGGATTAGAATCTCTTCCGTTTGAACTACTTCCAACACCTTTTTTGTGAGCCATGATGGTCTCCTCTAATTGTCTTTTAAGTGAACTCTTATGTGTTCCGGATGTTGCTTCTCTAGCCTCTTAAATCCGATTAAACTCACCTTTACAATTGTATCTAATGTTTGTTCTTCTCTATTATCAAGTCTATGTTTGCTTTTTCGACTAACAATACAAAGACCTTTGCGGTTCTGTAATTCAAAGTCTGTCTTACTTACTAACTGGAGTAATGCCTCTTGAAAGTTTTGAACTATGACCGAGGTAGCGTTGCATACTAGAGCAAGAGATTCACCAGTAGGTATTTTCTGTTGGTGCCCCTCTACTCGCAACTCCATTAGCTTGCAATTCATGAAATCTAAATGAACATGAATCACTAACACACCCACCAAAATTACTAGTTAATTGTAATCCCAGTAATTTTTACAGCTGTGAAGTACTGACGATGACCTTGGATGCGACGATATCGCTTGCGACGCCTTTGCTTGAAAACCAGAATTTTCTTATGGCGTCCTAGGACTCTACCGTTTTCCTTTACCTCACCGCTTTCAATAACTACTGTACCAGTAACCTTGGCATTTACAGATTTGCCAACATGTAGATTGTTGGAATCCGCGACTAGTAAGACGTCGTCAAATACAACTTCGTCACCACGCTTGCCAGCAATCTTTTCGATTCTGATTTCAGTTCCTTCTTCAACTTTGTATTGTTTGCCACCAGTTTTGATAACCGCGTACATGTCTGCCTCCATACTCAACCCCACACGTCTAAAATGACAACAGAAAATTTGCCGTTTTAATTCAAACGTGCAAAATCGAGATGTGAGAGTATATCCAAGGGGGGGTGTGCAGTCAATTTTAATTTTTCAGGAGAAACGAAAATTTTCGAAATGGAAGTTAGAATCTCCTCGAACAAAAATCCTCGTATTAGTTTCTTTCTCTAACTGCTTAAAGTTGTATTCATCATGCTCAAGTAAAATAGCAGCAACTTCTGGGTGGCATGTAGCGTGTACAAGATCTGCATGATGTCTGCTTTCACAGAACTTTTTCAACTCCCTAAAAATTTTATTACACATGTAATCGCGGCTGTGTATTCTTCCGCGGCCTTTACAGTAGGGGCACTTCTCGAGAAGTTGAGATGCAAGTGTTTTGCCTATGCGTTGACGAGTAAGCTCAAGGATGCCTAATTCACTAATTGGTCGAATATTATACTTTGTTTTGTCTCCACGACAGCTCTCCTTAAGCGTTTCATATACTTGCTCTCGATGCTCTATTACAAGCATATCGATAAAGTCGATTACAACGATTCCACCTAAGTTGCGTAGTCTCAGTTGTCTAGAAATTTCAACTGCGGCTTCCTGATTTGTGTTGAAAACTGTCTCTTCAAGATCATTTGTACCAATATATGAGCCAGTATTTACGTCAATACTAATAAGTGCTTCGGTTTCTTCAATTATGACGTATCCTCCAGAGGGTAGTGAAACTCGAGAATTAATAGCTCGATGGATTTCTTCTTCAATTAAGTGTTTTTCAAAGAGAGTGTCATTTGAAAAATTTATTCTTTGCCTGAGGTTTTCTGGGAAAAACTTGCAATAATTGATGACTTTTTCATATTCATCGCGATTATCGATTAAGAATGCATCGATAGAACTATTGAATAAGTCTCTTACAACCTTCAGTAATAAGCTGGATTCCTCATGCACTAACGAAGGGGTAGGGCTTAGCATTTCTTGTCTTTCAATAGATTCCCAGAGATTTACTAAAAATTCAAGATCCTCTCGTAACTCTTCTTTGGAGTGACCGGTGGCTACAGTTCTTATGATTAATCCCATATGTTCAGGTTTTATGCCGAGTCCAATTTCATGCAAGCGAGCGACTTCGACGGGGTCTTCTATTCGTCTCGAGATTCCAATGTGACTTGAGGTTGGCATTAAAACCAAGTATCGGCCTGGAAGGGTTAAGTAGGTGGTGCCTCGGGCACCTTTGGAGCCAATTGGTTCCTTAATTATCTGTACAAGTATTTCTTGTCCAACTTTTAGTACATCTGTAATAGATACTGGAGGTTGAGATTCTTCTCCGTCATCTTCATCGTCGACTTGCCATGGTTCTCCAAGGTTGATGTCACTCAGTGGTAGGAAGAGGTCCTTTTGGATTCCCACATCTACAAACGCACACTGCATGCCAGGCACGATATTTGTCACGCGGCCCTTCATGATGCTTCCAACAAGTGTACGGTCGGAGGAGTGCTCTACATGAATTTCTGTGAGTTTATTATCTTGAACAAGAGCTACTCGATTGGTGCTTGGGGTGCAATTAGCTAGTAAAAGACTACTCATGATGTCGTAGATTCTATAAGTCTATCAAGTTCATCTTGTCTACCATCTTTAAGTTTACCGATGAAATTCATATTGCGGAAAAATTGCTTGTAATCTAAGCCAAAACCCACAACAAAATAGTTTTCAACATCAAAAGCTTTATAGTCAGCTTCCACAGCGATTTTCCTCGGTACCTTTTTATCGAGTAAGGTACAAATTTTGATAGACTTAGGTTTTCGAACCATGAGCATTTCTCTCAAATTGTGAAGGGTTAGGCCAGAATCTATAATGTCATCAATTAAAAGTACATGGCGACCTGCGATATTCGTTTGGAGGTCTTTTTCGATTTTCACCACTCCTGAGGAGGTCGCGGCATCTCCATAACTACTGACATACATGAAATCAACCTGTGTGGGGCAATTCATGTTTTTGATTAGCTCAGAGAAAAACATGAAGCAGCCTCTCAAAATACCTACTGCAACAACCCCTTCTGTACTGTATTCCGCCGAAATCTTTTCAGCTAGTTCCTTGGTTCTTGATTCAATGGTTTCGCGTGATAGCATTACCTCAAAATTTTCATTAAACCATTCCTTGGACATAAAATACCCCCTGGCCTCTGGAAAGTGGGCGATTGTAACATAATATTTCGTGTTTAATAAGGATGTAATATATGAATTTATAAAGGGAAGATTGTTGCATGCAGTATCCAATTGGTGAATATTCTTTGAAAGCGTTTTCTAGGTTTGAATTACTAGCGGGTGTTGATGAAGTGGGTAGGGGGCCTTTAGCGGGTCCCGTAGTTGCCTCTGCGGTCGTTTTTCGAAAAGGTTTCGAATTAGAGGGGCTTAAAGACTCAAAAAAGCTGAGTCCGAAGCGTAGGGCTGAGTTGTGCGAGAAAATTATAGATGGAGCCGAAAGTGTTCATTGGGCTTTTGTTGGCGAGGCGCTTATTGATGAAGTTAATATTTATCAGGCTGCGCGTCAGGCAATGGAGTCTGCTGTAAGCGGTTTATCTGTGACGCCTCAAGCGATTCTTGTTGATGCTATGCATTTACCTTCAATTGCCATTGATCAGACTAGTTTGGTGAAGGGTGATCAGAGGGAGCCATGTATAATGGCTGCAAGTATTGTTGCTAAAGAGGTTCGCGATAAATTTATGAGGCAGTTGGGTGAATTGTATCCAGAGTATGGCTTTGAAAAGCATATGGGCTATGGAACGGTAAGGCATATGTCTGCCTTAAAGAGATTGGGAGTGCTGGATTGCCATCGCAGAAGTTTTAAGCCTGTGATGAAAGTTTTGCTTAATGATAGGAAGGCTTTGGAGCGCGAATTACTAAGCAAGTCAAAGGCCGAATTGATTGGCTTTGTTGGGCTAGTTAGGCAGATGGGCTTAAGTGATTGTTTGAGGCCAAACATGAATTTGATTAACTCTCGACTACAAGGAAAGTTATGAATTTGAGTGGATTGCCCACAGGCTTTAAGTTGGGAGCTTTGCAGCAAGCTAGAGTTTTGGGGGTTGTAGATCGGCGGGCAATTTTGCTTGTACGAGGTCAAGCTTTAGGAGTGCCGGTCTCCGAGGGTGCTGGCGTCAGAGAGGGGCAACAGTTACAGGGTCGATTTGTTCAGTCAGGCGATGGTGGTTATAGGTTTGAGTTACAGAAGTCGGCGCAGCAATTGAGGGCTTCTGCAAGTGGACGAGTGCATCTTGGTACCTTTTTCACTACTAATGGTATCCAGCCCACAGAGTTGAATTTTCTTGTAGGTCACAAAGCGATGCAGATGGGGCAATCGCTTACTCCGGAACTGTTTCAGCAGGTTTATCGATTTTCCTCGCTACTTCCAGACTTTTCAGAATCGAGCGTGCATTCTTTATTGCTGGCTATTTCCAGTCGCTTTCCAATTAAGCGTTCAACACTGAAATTGGGGCGTGATCAATTACTTCAAGACCGTAGTACTGTTGCTTTATTGAAGGGTCTGTTTGGTTTGAAGTCAAATCAAAGTTTGAACTCCAATCAAGTGCGGACTTTGAGTCAATTTTTTCCTGAATTAGATGATTTGGGCTTGGACTTGAGACGTTATTTTAAGCGAAGTGGAATAGATTTGGAGTCTCAGCTAAGGCATGGTTCACTTAATTTGGAGGGTGAATTTCTTAGGTTAGAAGATAAAGGGTTGGACCCGCTAAAGAAGCTTATCAAGGATATTATGAGTTTCACCAAGTTATTTAGAACCTCATCTGAGCCTTCGGAGCAAATAATCCAAATACCATACCTAACGGACGGTAGCCTTGATGAGCTTACTCTTGTGGTTGGTCGCGAGACCGTTGATAACGAGGATGACTCTGAAGAGGTGAGAAGTTTAAGATTATACATTGATTTAAGTAGTTTGGGGCCTACTATGATAGGTTTTCGTATGGTAAATGGGCGTCTTGATATAACATTTCGCAATGAGGACTCTAGGGTTATAGATTTCTTGATTAATCGGGAGTCGGATATAGCAAAATCTGTGGATGGTATTGAGGGTATTAGGGCAGTAGGAGTCAGGGTTGTGCTTTCCAAAGTAGAGGTCCCTGACCCGGTTTATTTGGACGAAGGGGTTCGGCCTCAGCGGATTGATTTGAGTGTGTAAAAATGAGAAAAAAGGCGGTAGCCCTAAAATATGACCCCAAATTGGGACCGCAAAATGGCGAATCACCAATGGTGACGGCTAAAGGTGCGGGTTTCATGGCGGAGGAGATTTTGCGGCGTGCGAAAGAAGCGGGCGTATACATACACGAAGACAAAGACTTGGTGGAGGTTTTGTCAAAGGTTGATTTGGGGGCGGAAATTCCAGAAAATTTATATGAGGCGGTGGCTAGGGTACTGGCGCTGGTGTATCAATTCAACGGGGATTTTGAGGGTTGAGTAATTTGTTATCCCATGAACTCTATTGTGTTGAGAGTTTGTGTATACTCCCATGAGAGTTTAGGTGAAGGTTGACCTGTGGTAACTTCTATTTCAAATATTTTTGAGACTGGAGTGCTTTGCGGTGAAATGGTTTGAGTTTTTGAGAGCACTTTAATGTTTGAGTACCTTTTATCAATACTTACTTGGTAAAGCTGCAGGTGTTTCTGTTGACCTTCCTCCAATGAAAGCTGGGGTAGTTGTAGGCTAGAATGCGCCACCTCTTCGTAATTCACCCCTATATTTAAACGCTTTCCTGGTAAAATGATGTAGGGTATTAAAATCTGTTTAGATTCTGGTTTATAATGCATCCAGTATTTCCCTAAGGTGAGCCCGCTAAATTCTTCCGATGAACTTTGCCAGTTTATTTCGGTGGGCGTCCTCCCGGAATTAGTATCCAGTTGTAGTACTAGAAAACTAAGCTTTGGAATCCAAGCTGAACTAGTCATTATGCTCCGTAATTCATGCTTCGCGTAGTAGCCCGTGAGTTGACTTCGAATCTTGACATCATCTAATAGGATACCGCGACTATTTATCATGAAGATAAGTGCAGTCGCGTTAATCAAAATGAATGTAAATGTGAGCTTTTTTGTGCGTTTCCAGTTGAAAGGCATATAAATCTTGTGGGTTTTCGTCATTTTTTGTTAGTATTCGATGGAATTGGAATGTATTGATTTTGTGATTGTTGTTTTAATGATAACAGTTTTAGGAACACTGCTGTAAGTGAATTCAAAATCGGAAATTTGATTTTCAATTGCAGAATAAGTCGAAGCCCGCGTTTGATGAACTGGATATTAACATTTTTTATATTTGCGTTTTCCGTACAGGCGCTTGATGCCGCCTGTACTGGGAACAGTTTGGGTAGTGTAAGCGAGCAGCAATGTACTACGGCATTCCTTCCCCCAGGGTGTAGTATTGACAGTGTGGAAATACAGAATGTACCGAATGATGGCGCTTCACTACGGACTAGCTTTTCACAATTTCCCATAACGTTTAATCATAATGGAGGGCCAGGTACTACCTATACAGCTCGCCCGGTTTTATCAGATCCAAGCGACTCCGGAACCAGTATTACTGAGTCTGAATGTACAGATCAGAGATTGACTGTTTTCTTTGCTAATTCGGGCCAGAAGAATGTGCAAATAGCGGTATTTCAGGTGGAGACAAATAGAGAGGTTACGAGTAGTAATTCACTACCTGTAATTTACGACAAGACTCCTCCCGAAATCAATATACTCAGAGTATTTGTAGGGCCAGGACTAGAGGGTAATGGTTTAGAGTACTCCACTGGGGTTACTTATTATACGAGTCAGGAAGTTTTTGTAAGGGCTAGGGTTGTGGATCCAGCTCCTTCCCAGGTTTCTGAGGAATTGGGTTTAAAAATTGTTAGTGGTCTATCTTCACCGCAAGCCGTAGTTTCGCCAACTGACCCGAATAACCCTGGTCTTTTTGAGGTTCCATTGAATATTAATGGTGAGATTGATGGGGAATACCTGATTAGAGTTGCAGGTACTGACGATAAAGATGGTCAATTTGAGGATGGATCTCCTGCCAATATTGGTGATAGTAAGTTGATTCGTGTAGTTCGAGATCAGATTGAGCCAATAGTTACTAGGGTAGAGCTCATAAAAGATGCAGGCACTGAGAATCAAGTGATTGAAAATATTCCAGGTGCTTACATTGATGCGGGTAGAGTTAGGGTTAGGGTGACCTTCAGTGAAGCAATGCAGCGCCCTCCGACGCTCTTGATAGCACAACAAGGGAATGGCTCTGGAGATCCTCCAGAACAGCCCATTCAAGCCACTTATGACTCGGAGTTATTTGCTGCAGACCCTGTCACAGTAGAATATGAGTTTGCACCTCTAATTGGGCCTTCAGATACCGGCCCTGCAACTTTTCAATTTGATGCCGGAGGGCTTGATCTTGCTGGTAATGAGCTTGATATAAATTCGGGAGTTTTAAATGGGGGTGAGATTCAGCGAGCTGTAATTATTGATGTAAACCCACCTAGTCTTAATAGGGTAAATCCTCAAAACCCCGGAGATGTGCAAACAATACCCTCTAATAATCAAAAAGTCCCTAGGGATGGATTCCCTCAGCAGATTACGATGATTGTTCGTGATTATAATCTTCCCTCTAATATAGGGGTTGATGACGAGGAGTTGCTTAGTGGTACTGGAGATGCGTCGGGAGTCGATTTTAATAAAATTGCGGATTCCGCAGATCAGAGCACCGGAAATGCTCAACAGGCTTCGGTAATAAAAGTTGAAGTAACCGACCCTAATTCGGAAGTAGTCCCTGGAACATTGGTGACTCAGCCTCCTAATGGTCTGATTTATCTATTACCTGATGTAGATAGATTGTATCCAGATTTGAATGGTTTAGCGCCCGAGGGAACTTTCACTGTAAAGGTTGACTTGGTTGATAAGGTCGGTAATGCCACCATCGAAACTTTCTTCTTTCAAGTTGATAATACCGACATCGTGGGTAGTAGTATTCAAGTGTCACTGGATCCTGTAGGTGACTCTAATTCAGATTTTGTTGCAGATTCAGATAATCCTTTGCTAACGAATCCTATAACTGGTAAAGAGGTTCCAGAGTTACCACAGCTTATAGACCTTAGAGATTTGGATGCAATAAACACTTTAGCTTCAATTCGCGTTTGCTCGACTGATCCATCCTTTGATATCACTCGCTCTGAAGCTTCTTTCAAAGCACGCCTAAATGGCCCTGACACCGTGCCTCGAACAATGAGCACAAGTTCTACCATAGAATCTGGAGAATCTAATTCCTGTGGTACACAGGGTGAACTTGCACTTGAGGTTTCACAAGATCAGCAGGGGGCATTTCCGGACTTAGGGGCTTATCCAAATCCTACCGGTGGTCCAGGGGCAAATGTGGCACCCGGTACTCGAGACCCGCGTTTTGGTCAATTTGATGGTCCTTACGTGGTAGAAGTTGTGGCACGAGATGATGCGGGTAATATTTCTGATCCTATAAGGAAAGAATTTTTACTGGATACTACTCAGCCCTACACAGAAAGTACCTACCCGCCCGATCACGGGAAAATTAATTCGCCCCTGCGTCATATTTCAGCTGTTTTAATCGATCCTCATCCTCCAAGAATCCATACCTTAGATCCTCAGGGGCGGCTCAATTATGGTTCTGGTATAAATGTAGAGCGTAGTGGTTTGAAGTTGGTGCTAGCTACCCCATATCGCCAATCACAAGCTTCTGCTTCTGGCTTTTTTTCGGGAAGTGGTGGAGATCTGGAGCTTAGAAGCAAGCTAAGTTTCACACATATTCCCAATAGCTTGGATCCAGATAAGCCGAGTTTTGATCCCAAGGATGATAAGTACAGGGTTTTATTGGAGTTCGTGGATTCTAACGCTATGGTTACTTCACTTCCAGATGACGGTTCTGTGGATGGTTTATACCGGATAGAGTCTGTACCTGTGGATAATGCTGGTAATTCGGTTAACCCTGCTGTGGACGGATCTGCTGGATGGGTGAGTTTTGGTCCTGGTCGAGCCAATCGTCCAAAAGAAGTCACCCGTTCCTTTGTTTTTCTATTGGATAGTATTCCTCCTCAACTGAGTATAGATGGTAGCCCTTCAGAGCTTAACTTTAATGGTTCTAGATTTCAGTTATCTGGAAAGACTTTGGATTTGTCAGCAAAG
>CAZYUV010000005.1:0-35135 GCA_964650625.1 uncultured bacterium | reverse complement strand
AATCAATGAAGGTGCATCCGATATTCATGTTGAACCATCCAAAAAACGCCTCAGAATTCGCTACCGCTGCTCTGGAGTCCTCAGACAATTGATTCAAGTACCAGATATTATTCATCAGTTTCAGCCAGAGCTTATTTCTAGATTGAAGTTAATGGCAAATATGGATATTTCGGAACGCCGATTACCACAAGATGGTCGTATCAAAGTAGCTGTTTCAAAAGGAAAAAATCTTGATATGCGTGTAAATACGCTTCCCGTGCAAGGTGGTGAGAAAGTGTGCATGCGAATACTCGATTCCTCTGGCTTGAGTCTAGGCCTTGAGGATATTGGGTTTTCAAAACATACCCTCCAGATTTTTCAACGCAATTGTGTCAAACCCAATGGCATGATTCTGATGACGGGACCAACGGGCTCTGGAAAAACCACCACACTATATTCAGCTCTGCATTACATAAGTACCCCAGAGATAAATATCTGTACGACCGAAGACCCAGTGGAGTACACCATACCCGATTACAATCAGACAAATATCAAGTCTAATATTGGGTTAACCTTCGCATCCGCATTGCGCGCACTCCTACGACAAGATCCTGACGTTATTTTGGTAGGAGAGATGCGAGACGAGGAAACTGCCACCATCGGAGTGGAGGCCGCAATGACCGGTCACCTTGTATTTTCAACGCTGCATACTAATTCAGCCGCTGGAGCAGTAGGTCGATTAATTGATATGGGTGTTCCTGGATATATGGTAGCTTCCACATTGCTTTGTGTGGTGGCTCAAAGACTCGCCCGAACTTTATGTCCAAACTGTAAGAAAAAAATACCCCTATTTCCAGAGGCTGCGAAGTTTGCTAAAAAGGTAAAAGCCAACGTAAAATATATCTACGGGCCCGTTGGCTGTAAAAAATGTAACGGAAGTGGATATAAAGGTCGTTCCGGTATACACGAAACTCTTGAAAATAACGCCGTCCTCCGTGAAAGTATTGCTGCATCTCAAGATGAGCACGGAATTGAAGAAAAACAAATGGAGCTCGGCTTTATCAATCTTAGAGAAGACGGACTCATAAAAGTTCTTCAAGGGAAAATGGACGAAAAAGAACTTAATAGAACAACCCGATAAAAGAGTTCCAACCTATCGGCTTGAATGGCGATAGACCTAATGCATAGTCTTTAAAGGCCGTTAAATTCAGTATTTAATAACAGGGTCCAGACATTTTGGGTTTCAGTTGGGCAAAGCAACTTGCTGATTTTTCCCAGCAAAATTTGTTTGCTGGATCAATATTATAATATAATGCGAGTCGAACTCGGTGAATGCTGGATAGTGATCTAATGGAACACATTTAAGGCCAGCTTCAGATTATTTCACTTCTCGAGGTCAAGGAGTCAGTATGCCAGGTGGTGTTAGCAGCGAAGCTTTAATGTCTTTTTACAATACACTCTCCATAGCACTAAATGCAGGTGCTCCTTTAATGCAGGCCATAACGGCCTTTCGAGAACAAAATACTAACGTAAAGTTTGATAAGGTTTTAGAAAGTATTGCTTCCGACCTTGGTTCAGGTAAGCCGTTTTCTGAATCGGTGGAGAAATTTCCCAAAATTTTTCCTAATGATTTTCAATCCTTGATTGCTGCTGGTGAAATGTCAGGTCAACTTGATAAACTTCTACAAGAATATGTTGAGTTCGCAGAAGGACAAGAAAAGTTAAAAGCCAAATTTAAGAGCGCCATGATGTACCCTGCAGCTATGGCTATTATCGCAGTGTGTGTTACCGTAGCCCTTACCACTGTGATCTTCCCCAAGTTCATCACCTCTTTGAATCTCAAAGAGGAAAACATGCCCGGGATAACATTGTTTGTTCAGAATCTATCGCAATTTCTGATGACACGATACATTGAAATTGTAATTGGTCTGGGTATAACCGGAGGAGCCTTGTGGTATGCCGTTACAAAGACTCCCCAAGGCGGAAAAATTTTCGATATTATTTGTTTCAACAGTCCCGTACTAGGTGACCTATTAAAAAAATTCTTCGTATCGCGACTAGTACACACCCTTGCATCACAGTTACGTGGGGGGGTACCAGGTTTACAAGCATTGCAAATCTGTTACCAGTCGATCTCGAATGGAGAATTTCGCAAGCTAATCACTGACATTATGGATGCTATCAAAGGTGGCGGTTCGTATACCGATGGATTAAAGAAGAACAAACATATTGTCCCACCAATCGTACAATTGATGTTCAGCATCGGGGAAGAAACCGGATCGATGGAAGTAGTTTTAGAGAAAATTGGCAAGTATTACGACGAACAAGTCAACCAGGCTGTAGATACCCTCATAGGCCTGATAGAGCCCGTTATGATTGTAGTAATGGGTGGTATCGTTACGACACTCGCATTATCCATGTTCCTCCCCATGTTCGATATGGGCAAAAACATGGGTTAGCGATGAAAAATCTCAAATATGGAATCAGAATTGCCACTTGTATCCTGGCGGGTATTTCCTATGGAAATTTTATTTCAGTAAGCTTTGCTGAAGAACAAAATCTAAGCAGTGTAAACGAAGCATCTGCCGTGGAAGATATGGTCGAAAAACTATTCCTCCGGCTGGATGTCCGCCACCGCGAAATCTTAAATATCGAAGAAAATATAACGCATAATCGCTCTAGTATTGAAAAAGAAAGTCTAAGTAGAATTCTCGAACGAAAAGTTCGCGACTTTGTTAAAAAAGATGCCATGGTGGCCAAAGCATTGGATCGCCTTAAGGATAGCCCCGAAAAAGAAAATGTCTTTTTATATCGAAAAAGTATCGATCGATTAGATCACTACAGAAAAAATATTGATCAAATTCAGCAGCTTTATTTCAGAAAACCTCTTGTAGTTTCGCCTGAGATAAACATTGAAACTGGTAATGAAAATTTTGAAAGCTTCCTTAGTTCTTGGGAAGCTAGAAAGCCTGTCCACAGTAAAGAACGTAAAACTAGGAAAGCAATAATCCCCAATAAAGAAGTGGAGTATTTTGCACATGTCAAACGGCAAACAGCACAAAATTCATCGCCCGGAAGCTATGTAGAATTCCTTGATAAACTACATCCAGAAACCTCAAAATCCAGCCATGCTATAGTCTCCAAATCTGATAAGAAAACCGTGGATAAATTCCATCATCGTCTAACTAAAGAAAAGCGTTCCTCAGTACCTAAACTTCAAAAAGATCAAAGCTTCTCTAATTTTTTCGATAAGCTTGAAAAGACTGTAACAACAGATAAAAAAGGAATTGAAATTGCGAAAGTAAGAGATAAATCCGGAGGACCTTTCGACGTCCAAAAGCGCTATCTTAAAGAACTTGATGAGCCTGCCCCGCCGGTCAATAAACTGTCTAGTTTGATGTCAGATTTAGATAGGATGGCAGCTAAGAAAAGAGCCAGTCAAAGAACTGTTAAATCTCCTGAACAAGGTCGTAGTTTTTCAAAATTTTTCGATCAATTAGAATTGAGTAATTCTCAAAAAGAGTCAATACAGCAAGGACTTAAAACTGTAGTAGATACTGAAAAAGAATTTGATCAATTTTTAGCAAAAGCAGAAAAATCCATAGATCAAGATCCGGCGAAATTTGATCAACTTCATATGGCACTTACCAACCCTCAAAAAGCTGGCAAAGAAGAAATTCTGAATGAAACAAAAACGGTAGAAAGACCTAGACATCCCGCAGGAAAAGGTAGAACTAGCTTTATGGAAGCTTTCGCCGCCATCCCTGAAGAAAATATTGGAGAAAGCTTAGGAGATAAAGGGAAGTCAGCCAATAATTCGGGTAACACCAATCGCTTCAGAGTAATTCTGAATAGCCTAAAGAAAGACAATCAAAAGGCTCTTTTAGAAGCTGAATACGTTGATGGAGATGAAAAGACTTTCGAGAAAGAATTAGCTGCAGTCTTTCCCGATAAAATCGAACTTAGAGACGCCGCTAGCGCTGACATTGTTAACACTGAAGCAGTTAGGTTCGATCAGTTTCCTGGCAACATTCACAATGAGATAGATACCAGCGAAATGGAGATGAGTCACTTTAATTCGCGAGGCGCCACTAGTGATGAGTTGAATAAAAAAATTGATGAGAATGAAGCCCACCGCTTGGCAGTACTAAAAGAAAAAGAAACACCCCTTTCACCCAATAATGAAGGCTCAGCATACAGTGATGGAGAAGGCATTAATCAAAATTCAGCAGAAATTAATACCTCTGGAGACCAAGCAAGCCAAGCCGGATCTGCTTATGACGGCAAAATACACCCGCGAAATATAAGACTTGCAAGGCAAGCTGAAGCTAGATTATTACGAAAAGATGCGAGCCTTATACCAATAATGATTGAGACGCGTGACAAGAAAGACCGTCTATACTCCGAATTACCGATTAATTTCCAAGTAGAAATGGAACCGCGAAACTTTATCACCGGACATATTCTTAATAGCTATGTGGACAATCCATGGGAACATACGGTTAAAACGAATAGCGATGGTATTGCAACAGTTCATTTACTGTTAGATTTAAAAGGGAAAGAAGTTAATATTTCACGAACATTAGAAACCAGTATAGATCGGACAATATGTAAGGTATTAATAACTCCTAAGTATTAGAAGGTAATATACTAAAGTTATGATTAAGGGTAGATTTTTCGCAATATTATTATTTGCTTTTTGCTTCACAACTCATTCTGAAGCGGCAAAACCTGATCCAAAAAATTTACTTCTAGACTCTATAAACGACAAAATTAGAAGTATCCGTGGACGTGAGCCAATTCTAGGTAAATTAACCCCAGAAGACCAAAATAAGTTATCAATACTACATCGTGAATTGGGCGATTTTTATATGAAACAAAAAAGTCCTCTTTTGGGAGCAATCGCATATCGTAAAGCTTACGGCCTAAACCCTTCGACAAGTGAGCACAAACTTCGAGCAGGCCTTGCTTACGCACATACCAATCAACTCGTACTGAGCTACAAAATGCTCGCCGAATTTCTCCATGAATCAACTAACGAAACTCTGAAATTTCAGGCCGAACAGGAATTGTATAAGATATGCTTGGGACTTGGTGAAAAAGAAAATAGACTCTCACTTTGGACTCAGGCAGTTGAATGGTATGAAAGAGCCATGCAGTATAGCAACTCTCCAAGAGACAGCTTAGATTTAGTCGACAGGATTCAAACCGCATACTTTAAGCAAGGAACTTTTCACTACTCACAAAAACATTATCTCGAAGCTGCAGATAACCTGCGACGAGCGTTGAGTAAAAATACCCGTGAAAGTTTAAGAGCAAAGATTGAAAGATTGGGAGTTACCCTTTTCCTTAATGCCGGCAAACACTTTGAAAGAATTGAAGAACGAGAAGAAGCAATTGCATACTACACAGTAATTCGAGATTTCCTATACAAAAGCTCCGCAGTAGACTATGCCAGACAAAGACTCAAAGTACTTACGAGCAATGAAAACATTCCAATGAAATCAGCCCCAACCTGGCTAATTACGACTCAGTAAATACCTATCTAATATTTTAAATAAAATTTTAGCAAAAGGCCTATCTGAACTACCCAGACTTAAGAGTTTTCCTCGATTCATAGTCAATCTTACCTCGGACTAAATCTATAAGACGACGGATAGCCAAATAGTAATATCTTCTAATACTTTTACTCTTGAATTTCTTAAATTTTATTAGCTGTCTATAATTTTTTATCAAGCGATATTTTACATACTTTGCCATATGCTTACGATCTTGTTTAGACCATCCCTTAGCATGCAGTTTCTTAAATAGCCTAAAAGCTGCAATTACCCTTCCCTTGCTGTATTTCAAACTACCTGGCTGATACTTAATGATCTTTGACCGCTTCTTTTTACCGATTTTCTTTGTAATAGCTTTCCCCAAGTTCTTTTCCACTTGATTATCTTTGTAGCCCGAAACTTCAATTATTTGCTGGATAAGATCTTCACAACGACGCATAACAATTGAATCCGCTGGAGCTTGTTTAATAGCTTTCCGAAGAGTTTTCAGTGCATCATCAAACCTATTTACCTCGGCCTGCAACATACCTAGAAAAAGCTTTTTCTTGGGGTCTTTTGGCTCAATAGCAATTGCTTTCTTAAAGATTTCAATGCCCTCAATAAAGTCGCCCTTATCCGCATAAATCTTACCCAATTGAAACCAAACCTTGGCATCAGTTTTATTTGTTTGTAAATATTTACCCAGAATATCGGTTGCTTTATCGTATTCTTGATTTGCAAGATAACCCCTAGCTAAATCCGGGTAATATTCCCAGCGCTCAGGATTTATATCAATTATCTTCTTGAAAAATGGAATTGCAACTGCAAATCGTTTAGCCCCAGAATAAGCTTTCAATAATAATTCAAGTACATCAACTCTCTTTGAGTTCAGCCGGATCGATTGTTTGAAACTTTTTATCGCTTCATCATAGTCTTCTAAAGCTATGTATAAGCCATTATTCTCCTTTTCAAACTCTGCTTTGGAAAGGTGAAATTGACCTAGTAGCTTATGTAATTCATCATCAGTTTTATGAACTTTTAATGCACGACGAATCAAAACAGCCGCTTTATCCTGCTGTTGATTATCAAGATATAAAGATGCCAGTTTTCTTGTAGTCAATAGATGACTGGGAGATTCCTTTAGTTCTCTTTCAAAATTTTCAATTGCACCTGAAATATTTTTAAAATCCAGTTCAATTAAGCCTAACTGATAATAAATTTCGCGAACATATTTGTTCAATAATTTGGCCTTAAAAAGAGCTTCCTTGGACTTATCATATTGCTTCTGCTTTCTTAATAGAATACCAAAATACTTATAAACCTCCCCACTGTTAGATTTGAGATTAAGAGCAATTTTAAGGTATTGAGCTGCTCGTTTAAATTCTCCGGCGTTTAATGTCAAAACACCAAGTCTGAATACGGCTTCATAATTATCATTATCGAGTTGGTATGCCTTTTGATAAGCTGTAATACAATCCTTTACTTGTCCGCTATTTTCATAAAGATGAGCCAATGCTAAGTAATATGTTGATTGCTCCTTAATTGATATCGCTTTCAAATAATATTTAGATGCCGTATTGTTTTTACCTCGCCTAAAATACAACTGTCCCAGTTCGAATAGAACTTCATGATCTTGTGGCTGTAGTTTGGCTGCGCGCGAAAATTGACTAATTGCATCTCCCAATCTGGCTTCTGCTTTGTAAATCAAGCCTAGCTCTTTATTAGCGGAAAATAGATTGGGCTGAGCCCTCAAAATATTTTCATATAATAATCGAGCTTCTCTAAACTTCTTCTGCTTAACATGCAGACGGGCCAAGTTTAGTAAAATAGTATTATTTCCAGGACTAATCTTCACAGCTTCTTCATACTTTTCCGCCGCCAATTCCAATTTATTCATACGGGCATAAATTACACCCAAATTTGTTAACGCATCTACATCACCTGAGTTTAGAGATAAGACCTCTTTAAATCTTGAAATTGCGTCCGTATAGCGCTCTTGTTTCATATAGATCACACCCAAGGAATAATGAGCATCATGATGGTTCGGTTTAATCCTTAGAACCTTGAATAATAGCTTTTCAGCACGTGCAAGCTTGTTCTTTTCTATGAGTTTAACTGACTTTAAATACAAAACATCGGGATTACTGAAACATCCCAAAAATAATATCAAAAAGGAAAACAATGAAAGTTTAACAAAGCAGCCCGCTAAGTTAGGCGAAAAAAATCTAATCACTCCCTACTCCTGTACCTCAGGTCGAAGGCTATCTTTTATAATGTTAATAGCTTGCTTCTGTTCAGCAGTTAAATCTGTATATTCCAGTAAAGCAATCTGATCAGAAATCTTATCCAATCGTTGAGAATACGACTGACCTAAGATATTTAAAGCTTCAGCCAGCTCACTGAATTCATCACGATTTCTAAGTACAGTACGAAGCTTGAAGTCACCTTTGGCCATCTTAATTATATTCTGCTCTAATCGATATACAGGTCCTGCAATTTGATGAGTTAATCTCAACGCGAAGAAAGCTAAAACGAGTATTGTAGCTAGTTCCGCAATTAATACTTTAGGAAAAATGTATTCAAAAAGTTTTTGCTGGAGCAGAGGTACCTGTCCTGGATTTAACTGACTTACCGAAGGGTCAAGTAATTCACTTTGCAATGTGCTTGTAATAAATCCATAACACAAGACACCCACAATATTAACCGCAATGATCACAACCAAAATAATGATGATCATCATTTTTCTTTGAAAGCCTGGCTTCACGAATAGAAGTCTACGACTTTCTCCATCAGAAAATTCTTCATTAACCATTTAATTTCTCCATACCAGAATACTACTAAGTCCACCCTTAGTCCCAAAAAATCCTGTTCAAGTAATTATCGTTCGAAATTAAGCCTTTAGCCTTCTGCTCTCTAGCATAATCTTCAAATGTAATCGAAACTCCTTTTACACTTCTAGAAAATTCTGCCTGTAATTGATTCATTCTTTCCCCGCGAATGTTATTTTGAACAGACGAAGTAATTGTCATTACTTCAAATAAGGGGACCATGGTAGTACGATCCAAACTTGGCACTAAAACCTGAGAAATAACTCCGATCAAATAAGATGACAACTTCAAACGAGCATTCTCCAATTGATTTGCTGGAAAGCAATTTAGAACCCTCATCATGGTATTAAGACTTCCTATTGTTGAAACACCTGCTATCACCAGATGCCCAGTTTCTGCTATGTTGATCGCTATCTCCGCGCTTTCTGCACTGTTTATCTCTCCAATAATAATTGTATCTGGATCTTCCCTAAGGGCATATTTTAAGGCGGTTGTGTATGAACGTGTATCACTACCTAACTGACGTAAATTCACAATACTTTTATCACTCCTTAACTTATGCTCAATAATTTCATCAATAAAAATAATATGTTCGCGTCGGTATTTATTGAGATAAGCCGCAAAACTCGCCATAGTAGATGTTTTTCCACTATTCAATGGTCCTGAAATCAAAATCAAGCCTTGTTTTTTATTTAAAAACTGTAATGCCAGCTGAGGAATATTCAAATTTTCCCAAGTACGAATTTTCCCGGGGAGTAGACGACAAATTAAGTATATTTGCCCTCTATCAAAAGAAAACTTGTATCGGCATTTCATACGCTCGCTTACTTCAAACATCCCTTCCGTAGTTTTATATTTAACTAATCTTTTACGATCTTCCTCCGTTACCAATTCATTAACAATCTTATGTAATTGACTAGTATCAAAAGAAAATCGTGAATCTTGTCTTAAATCTCCCCCGATTCGCACTCTGATTGCACTGCCTGCTCGCATATGTACATCCGTTACTGAAGCTGCGAATGCTTCTAACAAGAGTTGCTTAAAGTGATCGAGTATGAGATTCGCCACTACTTACTCAATGTCCCAGTATGCATATCAGCAGTATCTTTCGATATTTTATGATGAGCTAGGAGTTCACCAATACTTATACTGAAGGTCTTCATACCTTCCGACTTGCCTTGTTCCAGAGCAGATTCAATTTGATGATCTTTAGCCTCTTTAATGAGGTTTCTGATTCCTTGATTGGCAATCATTATTTCATACATCGCCACTCTACCACCTCCTACGGATGGTAATAATCTCATAGAAAGAATTGCATTAATATTTTGGGCAAATCTGACTCGAACCATCTTTCTCATTTGGTCTTTAAAGAAAGAAACAGCTCGTTTTACTGTATTGGCGGCATCTAATGTATGCAGCGTAGCAAGAACCAAAACTCCCGACTCCGCAAGATTAAGTGCACTTTGCATGCTTTCCGCATCGCGAATCTCTCCAACAAGCACTACATCAACATTCTCTTTAAAGGCTGCTTTAAGGCCTTCATTAAAACTTGGTATATCCTGACCAACCTCTTTGTGAGTAATCATACATTTCTTATCATCATGCGTGAATTCAATAGGATCTTCGAGAGTTAGAATATGCCCATAACGAGTATTATTTATTTCGTTAACTATGGTCGCCATTGTGGTTGACTTACCACTTCCTGTTGGACCAGTTACCAGAATCAAGCCACTTTTCGCCTGCACTAATTTCCGTAAAACAGTTGGAGCACCAATTTCCTCGAAACTCCTTATATCGGAAGGTATCAATCTGAAAACACCACCGAATTTTCCATCTTGAAGAAAAATGTTACCTCGAAAGCGACCAACACCTGCTAATTGATAAGCAAAGTCAACCTCTCGACCATTGTTAAGCAATCTCTTTTGATCTGTAGTCAGAATTTCTCCAAGTAAAAAGATAATTTGCTTGTTATTAAGTGCATTCCCAACAGGCTTAAGTTCTCCATCTATGCGATAGGTCAGCGGGTAATCTACGTGTAAATGTAGATCCGAAGCACTTAATTCCACCATTTTCTGCAGGCATTGATCAATTTTGGCCATGAAATATATCTGATGATTGAAATACACCAGTTTAATTAAATTAATGGAGGATAATTATAACCTACAGATCTTATGGATTGTAGTTTATTAATCTCACTAAAAAGTAATTTAAGATGGCTTAAGAACATGATAAGAGAGACTTACAAGAAGTATCACTGCACATATCTGCGATAAAACTCCAGAATCTTGATGATGTTCAGCTACCAAACCAGTAACGGGTAGTTCGTAATTCATGACTACCCAATCAAAAAACAAGCCAAACCCAAGCGAGCAAATTAAAATGACAATTACATACAATAGAATACTGCGCGTTCCAAAAATTTTAGCTAAGACACTAAGTGAAGCAATATTTGTAGCAGGACCAGCCATTAAAAATACCAAAGCAGTACCAGCACTCATCCCTTTCATCATAAACGCAGCAGCTACTGGTGTGGAAGCCGCTGCACATATATAAAGCGGAGTTGCAAATACTATCATTCCCAGCATTCCTGATAAGGAACCCGAAAAATAATTTTCTAAAAATGAGATTGTGACAAAATGAGTAATTAAACCTCCGAGCACAAATCCAATCAGAAGGTTCCTGCTGATATCACGCATTAGATCTACAAATGCATATTTCATTCCATCTTTCAGACGAATTAGATAACTGACTGGGGCGGGCGTGGACAAATTGCATCCTGATGAATCCACTTTTTTGCTCGGACAACAGTGGTTAGCCTCTTTTAAATTGTGACTTCCGCCCAAAAGGTTTTCTATCAAACCTGCTACAAAGGCTGTAAAGACTGCTGCCACAGGACGTATAATCGCAAGAGGCCATCCCATCATTGCGTAAGTCATTGCAACAGAATCGGCTCCTGTTTCAGGTGTAGCTACTAAAAAACTAATAGAAGCACCTCTCGAAGCCCCCTGCTTATGAATATTTTGTACTACAGGAACAACCCCACATGAACATAAGGGTAATGGAGCGCCTATCAATGCTGCTTTGGCAACAGATGACACATCTTTTTTCCCAAGCACCTTAATCACAAGATCATCTGGTAGTAAAGCCTTCATAATACCTGCTATAGCGAAACCCCCTAGTAAATACGGGGCTGCTGCCACAACAAGGTCCCAGCTCGCTAAAAGTATATCCAAAGATGTTGAAAGCATGAGATAAATATACTACATGTAATCAAACTGTATAGCTTTTACTTTCATACACCATCCTACTCGCGAAAACACACTGGTAAATAAACATTATTTGCACTAAATTATTTGTATGCCCAGAGAGTCCAAAAAAGTATTAAAAAAGCGCGCCCAGACTATCTACATAAATCTACTTGAAGAATTTCCAGACGCCACCTGCGAGCTAATTCACTCTAATGCTTTGGAATTGTTAATAGCCACTATTCTCTCGGCGCAATGCACAGACGCTATGGTTAACCGAGTAACTCCTGAATTGTTTGCAAAATATCCTGACGCTAAAGCTTATGCTTCTGCTGAACTTGAAGATCTTGAGCACGATATCAAACGAATTGGACTTTATCGCTCTAAAGCTAAAAACATTATTAAATGCTGCAAACGATTAGTAGATAAACACAATGGACAAGTTCCATCCAAAATGGAGGACCTTATAGAATTAGGTGGTGTGGGCCGTAAGACCGCCAATGTAGTTTTAGGCAATATATTTAATATCAATGAAGGTGTAGTAGTCGATACACATGTACGTCGTATAAGCCAACTACTCGGCATTGCAAAACACAAAACCCCAGAGAAAATTGAACCCGAACTAATGGAGCTGTTCCCCCAAGCTGACTGGACAATGCTTTCTCACCTTCTCATATTACATGGAAGAAAGACCTGCGTGGCTCGACGTCCTAGGTGCAACAAGTGTAGAATTATTAGCTGCTGTAAATTCGGGATGAAAATAAATCAAAAAACGGCTAGACAGTTTTAACTTAGTCCTTATACTGTCCGTTTTACTAAAACGTAGTACGAAATTTGAAAGTTTCAACAGCGTTTAATGTAGTCGAAAAGAGTGGTTTGGAAAGGATATAGAATGAGGATCTTAACTTTTTTAATAGTTTTCGCAGTGACTCTACAGTCAGCAACTGCAAATCAAGACGCCCCTGCAATTATGGGATATCAGTGGGCACAAGATAAATTTCAAGAGCTAATGAAAGAACATGGAGCTCCTCAACCTTTAGCTAAAAAACAACTGCAAGTAACCCCGCTTGCTGGTGACATAAAGACGTTCTGGACTATGAACGTTGCAAACAATCAACCAACGCAAATTCAAGCCACATTAGAGCACATTGGTAAGCATTGTTACATCTACTTGGAATTAGAACAGGAAGATCGAGTTTCCAAAGAAACCATCCAACAATTAGCTGATCAGTTCGACAATCAAATATATGAAACAAACCACAAATTTTTTGGCTCGGAAGCAAGTCCTGGCATTGATTTCGACAAACGCATTACCTTACTACTATTAGACATTCAAGACGGATGGGAGCCCGGTAGAGGTTATGTTGCTGGCTACTTTTCACCTTTGGATACCTACAGCACGGAGTTATGGGATTACAGCAACGAACGTGAAATGTTTTACCTTGATGTTTTCCCAGGTGACCCTAAACGTCCTGATTATCTAGGAATTCTTGCTCATGAGTTCCAACACATGATCCACCATAATTACGACAAACGCGAAAAGCTTTGGTTAAACGAAGCAATGAGCCAAATTGCATTCTACGTTAACAACTATGGACATGCGCCTCAAATTTTGGCTTTCATTCAACAACCAGATACTCAGTTAGATGAATTTAATAACGGTCTGGATGATTACGGAAATGTTTACCTATTCATGTATTACTTACTTTCCAAGAAACTTGGTGATATGGAGACAGTAGCGAAAGTTTTCAGTGAGATCGTTCAAAGTCAGAAGCAGTCGATTGAATCAATTGATGAGGTGCTAGCTGCTAATGGTTTTGATTTTACGATTGACGAGATTGTACCTGACTTTCTTGTAGCCAATTACGTTAATGATTGGAATATTGCTGAAGGGCAATTTGGTTATGACAGAACTTTACCAATGCAGGTACAACCTACATCAGTATACGCTTTTGATGCATTACCTGAGTCCATGGAAGGCAAAGTAAATCAGCGAGGTGCAGATTTTATTCGTATGACCCCTCGTATTGCTAGTGAGCCTGTTAATCCTACTCTGGTAGATAAAATAAAGATTTTTGCCGAATTCCCTGGAACGGTTAGCTGGAACATTAATGAAGGTCAATTACCTCCTCAAGCTTACATACCTAACCAAGCCGAAGTAGAAGGCCAGTATGTGAAGATGGCAACCACCACTGATGAAAATGGAAGACATTTTGTCGAAGTTGGTCCATTCAGAGGTGCTGGTGTTCGCGTAACTAAGGTTAACTACACATTAAAGTCTGAGATAGCAGAGCTGAACGGCATGATTCCTGTCTACTCTTTTCAAACACTTGCTAACTCAACAGTTGATAGTGTCACAGTCAACTTCAATGGACAAAATAAGGGTTGGGTTGGCAAAGATAAACGTTTCCTACTAAAGAAATTCTTACGTTACTCTGATGGTAAGAAAATCGTTAGCGATGTGGAACTTGACAGTAAGAATGACGCCAGCTGGACTGAAGATCTGACAGGTGTGGAAGAGTTTACCTTAATCCCCACCTCTACTTTGGGCGGAGAGCTTAAATACAATGTTAAGTTTGAAACATCTAAATCAGCGAGTTTAAGCCTTCTTGATGAATGGGCTAGCAACGAAAAACTATTCATGAAGAAGTTGATGCAATATCCAGGTTTATTAGACACGTTGCAGAAAGAATTCTTGAATCTTAATGAAGGTACTCGGGTTGAGATAGCTCCTCAGTTTCGTCAATTTCTGCGCAGCTATCAATTCCGCCTTTTCAACTCAGTTAACAATCCGGAGCTGATGGAAGAGTTTTCGGTTAAGCTTGGAGCAAAAACAATACAGGCTGACGATAAAGATGATGCCCACGATAATATCGATTATCTCGTGAGTAAGGCGCGAGAGCAAACTCATAACCTTTCCCATCTTCAGATCGATCCTAAAATAATTGAAGGTCAGATTCTTAAAATCTGGAAGCTATTGGAAATTGCAAGAGGTTTCCCTCATCTTCCACTACCTGATGGATTCGCAATTAAAGACTATGATGTCAGTGAGCTCGAAGACATCTTAGATGATTGGCAGCAAAGAGGTGACAGCAAATTCAAAGAACCTCTTCGTCGAATGGCTCTAGCGCAAACTGTAATCTTGAGTACTTACAACGAAGGCTTGGTACTTGCAGAGGACACTGCCGTTTCTATCCTAGATTTAGTAAGGTTCTTCTTTTCCGCGAGAGAAACCGCTTCCTCGCTACTAAAGCCTGTTATTTCTAAGGGTGGAATCATTGGCCGATTGGGGGAAAAAGTTCTCAAGAAAATCCAAGCTAAAATCATTCAAATCCTTAACAAAGTTGTATCACTTGCAAGTGTAAAACTTCGCCCTCCTTACAATACCATAGTACCTATTGCCACCTCGGTAATCACAGGAATCTATGCGAATGTAAAAGACATTAACGTGGAATATGATCATGAGGATGCCCTAAAACTCTTCGCGGTTAAAACGGCTGGGAAGTACGCTATGATGAGTTTTCCTCGTGTTGGTTTGGTTGATGTTGGACAGAAAAACGTCTCTTATCTTGCCGAACGTGCGAAGGAAATGGAAACTAGTTACGATGTAGATGTAGCTCAGGATGCTGTTAGAGAAGCCCTTGCTCCAATTTTAACGGAGATTAACACAGTGCATGCTCAAACTCTTAAAAAGCGCGAGTATGTTCAAATCGCTAAGTGGGTGACTCAATTAGCAGGCTTAACTTCCGTAATTGATCCAACTAATATTTCTAAGGTTGTAGCCATTCTTAGTACAGCCACGGGGACGGGACTACTTGGCCATAGTATCTATAAGTCAACTAGAACTCTATACGGTATTCCTGGTAAAGTACCAGCTGGAATAGATGCTGCCTTCACGCCCTATGAAGAATCTATCATGGCTCGTGAGACCATGAATAGCGTAAGTCAGATTCATAATATCGTAATACTTCAGGAGCGAACTGAAATAGCTCACCAAAGCTTCGTGAAGCAGTTAGATGTATTCGATGGAGCAATTAGTCTAAACAACCAAGATCATCTAGAAGTACTTGAAAAGTACATGCGTAGTGAGGAGAGTTATGAAGCAATCTTGACCGATCAAGAGATGGCTATTCTTGCCACACAAGAAAATTCGGCTGAAACTATTTTGGAGATGGGTGAAAATAGCTTGTTACGTAGTGAGCTTGAAGTCCAGTTACTTCTCAACAACCAAGAAGAAGTCCGAAAACTTGCTTCGGAAATCAAGGTACGTGAAAAGAAACTAATGCGAAAATTACGCAATCTTCCTACCCGTGTTCGTGGAAAATCAATCGTTGGTGTTCGCGAAGTATCTCGAATTATTTCGGGTAACGATTTTAGCTTAAAAATCAACATTCGCAGCATGGGGCAAATTGGACAGGCAAAATTGAAGATTTTCGCAGAAGGTGTTCAGTTGGAAGAAGACAGTTTTCAAGTGGATAACAAAACTAGGTTTTTGACTATCAAAGGTAAAAAACTTACAGATAGAATGACTACTTTACACCTAATATTGGAAACACAGTCTGGAATAGCGGGCTACCCAACCATTCTGAATTTATAATCACTAGCATATAAACCAAAATTAAGGCCTACGCTCGACCAAAGAGTGTAGGTCTTCTTTTTATAAATTTGAATACTTCTGGCCAACAAATTTGGTAAATTGCATCCTCTATGCAAACGTATCTATTTAATTGGCTTCCCGCCTTAGCTTTACTAATTGGCTTAATTCTTCAATGCGATTTTACGTTGAAAGATCCAGACTCAATAGAGTTATGGCTAACACTACAGCAGGGGGGAATTGCTCATCCGCCGGGCTATGCTATATATCTAAGCCTCAATGGAATATTACTTAGCTTTACCCCTATTAAATCTCAAACTCAATTGATCGTTTTGCTAATATTCCAAATGATATTACTAACCATCGCACTACAATTACTCAAAGAAAAATTTAAGTGGTCACCTTTAGCTAGCTGGTTTAGTGTTGGCTCCTTACTTTTGTTTAAACCATTTGTTTATGCCGCAACCCATCTGGAGGTATATGCTTTACAAGTTTTTTTAGGCTGCTGTGCGATATTTTTATACGATAGATGCGGCAAATCGGGGCTTTTTTATTTTGTAATGGGTTTATTAGTGGCTCATCACAGCTCTAGTTTATTTTTATGCATAACCTTGATTCTATACCTTGGTCATAATAAAGGATTCAAACATTTCTATTCCCTACCTTTATCTCTATTACCACTGATTTATAATTTTGCTTACCTGTCTTGGTTTGGCACAAAAACTAATTTAAGAAATCAATGGTATGCACTGGATAGTTTTTCCGATTTATTTGACTTTGTAAGCGCACAAAATTATGCAGAAGTCTACATTACTATTCCTAGCTCTGAACAATTATTACACTTACTAGAGTCAGCCACTGTCTCAACCTCACCCGTGTTTCTATTAATTCTAGCGATGATATTTTTACTAGGGATCAGCAAACAGAAATGCTTCTTTTTACTCGCTCTATGCCTTGCTCAAAGCGCATTACTACCATTCTATTCCATACATGATTTATGGACCTATCTAGCATTACCAGGTGTTCTTATTTTAGGATGGTTTACTCAAGTTTTCGAAAACCTTTCAGCTAGCCTTCAGAAAACCTTTCTGCTTGCTATCTGGATTCTAATATTCACCATACCGTCTCATCGATATCCTAAATATAGTCAATTTGAAAAAAGTAGGGTCACCCAGGCCATTCAACTTAGTAAACAAGCAATTACAAGCTTATTTATAGCAAAAGACAACATTTTATCGGTGCAATTACATCAATCTCAATTAGCCGCAATTGCTTTGCATAGATTTATGCACCCTCGTCATCTGGAATGGCTTGAGAAACAAGTTCCTAGCATTGTTTGGCCTAAATGGAGTTCCAATTTATACAATTTTCAAAACGATGAAGAAAGGTTTTTAAGTCTATTTTCTCAGATTAAAACCTTAAACCCTGAACTCCGAATTTATCTAGATAGTGAAGAGTCTCAGCTCAACTTGCCTAAATTAAGAGGATTAAATCACGGCGTCTGGAATCAATTTAAAGTGGATTCCAAAGCTAGCCCCATACTATGGTTACTATCTGCTAACCCACAGCTTAATTACAAAGAAACTGAGATCTTCCGATCTGGAGATTCAATCGCGCTGCTATGGCAAACCGAAGTCCCCGATCTATGCTTTTCAATCTTATTACCTTCCTATTCTGAAAAGACTTTATCTAATGCATGCACCAAGGGTAAACAAGGATCTACTATTATCAAAATTCCCGATCTTGAACCTGGTAATTATAGAATTCAACTTAGGAACAAAACGCAGTTAGCTTCTGAGTTATTTATTCAGATTTTCCGTTAAAGTATCTCAATATTCGCTCGAGGGATATCGTACTCTGTACCATCTTCAAGCCTTATTGTTGTAACTCGCACCCGAGCTCCAGTAGGAATTAAAGTTTGTTCATGGGGTAGCGCAATAATTTCAGCTACTGCTCCAAAGTTGGGATTACGAATAATACGAACTTTGCTACCAACTGCCATAACTTTACCTTCTGATGGAGTTGAGGCTTTACTCTTAGCAGATTTCTTATCTATTGGTATGATAACTTCCGGACGTATCACACCGGCTCGAATTTGCGTAGCTCCGTTAATCGAAGCCTTCCGCCCCTCGTGAGAACAAAGCAAATTAAATGTACGCTCGCCCATCGAAATATTTCCGAAGCCCTCTGTAACGACAAGCGTAGGACCATTTTCGTTACCAGTTATTGCCACACCCAAATCATAACCTAAAATAACCTTTAAGTCCTGATCATTAATACCGCCTCCAATAATACCTAAAACTCCTACCTCTTGGGCTTTGTTTATTGCTTCATGAGTCATTAGGTTACCGGCAATCAAAACTTTTCCTTTGTAATTGGGTGAAACGTGGTCAGGAGTTAAAACAGTTTCTCTGTCCGGTACAGCTTTAACTAATTCACCCACCTTTTCTCCCCCTATACCGAAAATTCCTTGTACCAGTGCCGCATTAGTTTCAACGGCTACAGCCTCCCCTTCTTCAACTTCAACAACTTCACCTGAAATATAACCGTTTACCTGCACTGGGATGGGCGCTTCTCGCAAAATTATTTGACCTGAAATATTTGAAATAGAGTCTATTGTACCTCGAATTGGCGAAATTAAAGGAGTCTTGAATAAACCAAAAAAACTATAAGCTATACCTATCTGTTCGTCCTGAGCGATATCATCTCCGGCCTCCTTTAGCATACAATCTTTCAACTCATTAGGAGGGACACCTAATTTGACTGCCGCACTGATTGGGACAGGCTTACCTGGTAACTCGGTAGATGCCACTATCGTCTCCTGGTCTACTGTGTCACCAACCTTTACATTGGTGGAACCTTTCAAAGGAAGACGACGTTCACGTCGTACAATAGTACTCTCTAAAACATCTAAACTAGGTACATATGCTTGAGCCATAAGCCTCTCCTAATTCGTAAAGTCTGGGTAAACCTCGAGTGATTGGTACCATTTTTTTAAGGTCGAAATACGCACTTCAGGATCCGTACTCATATTAAATGGACGTCCACGACCATCAAAGATCAAACCAGCAAGCCCACCGGTAACTTTTTCACGCACCATCTTTCCTTTACCTGAACCCATATTAAAATCTCGGACTGGTCGAACGGTAACGGTTGCCTCTTGATCACCTTCTAAGGTCTTGACCAAAAGATCTCCATACAATAAATTAACATCCTCTTCTTTGCCATCTGCATACTGAATTTGAATCTGGGCAACAAGATCACCAACCCTTCGTGCGTTACCAACCGGTGCAATGCACGTTCCGATGTGGACTAGGCAGTCCTTTAAGAAAACTTGTTTTGCAGCTTCAGGATGCACCTCTGATAGAACCCCAAGATGAGGCATCATAAAAATAGAATCTACCGCCAATTTGGTAAAACCTTCGGGATAAAATGAGTCAATCATCATTAGCGCTGACTGCTGTCTACGTGGAGCATGGCTCAAAACTCCTCCTGAACCAATAATTAATCCACAATCCATCATATTTACCAAGGTAGATCCAGCCTCTGTCTGACTAAAAATATCGCTTATTGAACGCTGTTTTTGAACACCCTTTAATCCTACTGCCAATGCTTTATGCTGATCGAAGGATAGACGCAGAGCTTCTCTAGCAACGGCTTGTTCAAAAATCAAATCTTCCAGAGAATAAGGAATCGAAGTTGGACGAATCATTTTATTTTTAACTTGATTTCGGAGCTGCAATTCATTGAGGTCGAAAGGCACCCATCGCATTACATTTTCCAGTCCAGCTTCTGCCATAACGTTAGAAAAAGAATAACTCATTCCCAAATTGGCAGACACTGAACGATTGAAAATATCTTCGCCTGTATCATAATTCTTAAATACCGAGAAAACGTCGGTGGTAGCTCCACCAATATCAACCCCCACAACCTTTATATCATCTAATTCAGCAACAGTTTGTATAATTTTGCCAACTGCACCGGGTGTCGGCATAATGTCCTCATCAGTGAGTTTCATAAGATTCGGGTAGCCTGGCGCATGTGACATTACGTGATCCAGAAACTGAGCCTGAATTCGTTGCCGTGGTGGATCCAAATTTTCTTTTTCAAGGGTAGGTCTAAGATTCTCACATATATCAAGTTCTACTTTATCTCCTAATATACGCTCTACTTCATCACGAGCATCTACATTACCGGAATAGATGACAGGGAGTTTATAAGAAAGCCCCAGTCGAGGTTTAGGATTACTGGCACCTACGATTTCCGTGATCGCTAAAACATGTTTAACTGTACCACCATCAACCCCTCCAGCTAATAACATCATATCCGGTCTCAAATAACGCACTCTTTCAATTTTCTCATGAGGCATTAGCCCATCGTTTACTGCCAGAGTTTCCATGACGATAGCCCCTGCTCCCAGAGCTGCTCTTTCGGCACTCTCACCCGTCATTTCTTTAACAACTCCAGAAACAACCATCTGCAAACCGCCACCTGCCGATGAAGTCGAAACATAAATATCCACTCCGGTGGTGTCACTAAAGTCTTTAAGAATATTACCTTCCTCTGTCAGCATTTTAATACCACTTAGCTCTTCGAGTTCACGAATAGCATTTCTGACACCATTAGTAACGTCTTCCACCGGTGCCTCCACAGTTGTTGGAGCTTCACCTCTATGAGTTTGACGATATTCACCATCAACTTTTTGAATCAAAATCGCCTTGGTAGTAGTACTACCACAATCAGTAGCTAAGATTCGGCGGATACTTGCAGGATCAATATTTGACTTTGCCATAGATTTTCCTCAGTAATTACTTACGACTCAATACCTCTAACTCATGCATAGCCTTACCAGCTAAATGTGGATCTTCTGAAGGTTTGGACAAACCTAATTCATCTTTTACAGAATTCAGTCCCTCTGGACATTGACCTTTCGCTGCCAACTCAATGAAACTGATAAGTTCTTCCACGGCTACCTGCTTTTCCAGCATTTCCACTACTCGTGAATATTGCCCACCGTCCATAAATAAAAACACGATTGGCCTCAAGGTTAATAGAAAAGAAGACATTACAAAAGCCAAAGGCCGATGCATTTCTAAATAAAATATTGCAGGGACAGTTAGATTATAGCGTTCCAAACCCTGCGCCAATTTCCATAAAAGTTTACGATCGTCCAAATTGAATAATGATTCAGCCACCTATAATTCCTTTTAAAGCTGTCCAGAAGTCAAATAACAGAAAGTCCATTCGGCCAATCAAAAGCGAAACGCGAGCCATTATGGTGTAACCAAAGCTTGAACCGAAAGTAATCATCAAGAAGTAAATTCCGATTTTCGCCATTACTCCCACACCACCTTTATGCTCAGTGGAGAAGAAGAAGTAGATTAAAATACAAATAACCCCAAATGCCATTAAAAGAGCGTTAAATATATTTTTAAGCCCATCACCGTAAGCCTGCGTAAGGTCAGTGTTACGCAAATTCGATGCCTCTTTCTGGCTTATGCTAAGCGCAGATAGAAAATCATCACCTTGTCCAAAAAACTTCTGAGCGGACTGAACACCTAGTTTCTTACTAAGTTCCTCATCTACATCAAATACTTTGAAATCATCTACACTGGAATGAAAATGAGATACGATCTCCTTCAAAGAGGCCCAACGAGTAATACGACCTTGTTGATACTCCTTAAAATTGAGAATACTAGATTTCAAATCATTGGCATTCGCAGAAGAAAACTCCTCATGATTAGAACGTGCAAAGGTTCTAATTTGAATAATAAATTTGTAAATTTTATCCTGAACTACCCGGTCTCGCTTGGTAAGCTCTAAATGTCTTTTCTGGCGCTCAATATACCCCTTGTTAAATGCGTGAATCTGGTCTGCTACTTCCTTGGAGTATTTGCCTCCCGAATCGGCTTTAAGAATAGTGTCTAGCATTGTACGTTCATACTTGGCCAACTCATCCTTTAAAATTTCAGGTAGAAAACGATGCTTTGATGCCATGGTTTCTAGGATTTCAGCCAATTGTGCAAAACTCGTGTGATCTTTGAGTGCCACCATCTCGTAATCCTGAAAAGCAGCAATTATTCGAGACCATTCTTCACTATCAAGGCTGGCTTTACCGGATAATTCTTTGGATTGAAGCCGTAAGAAAATATCAAGTTGAGTCATACATTTGGCACTCAAAGCCAAATGATTGAATGGAGTTCCATCTGCAGGAGATATTCTTGATTCATTTAAGACTTTGAGTCTATCATAGCTAGCCAGCGCACTTGGACGCGCCGATTCAAACTTCTTGGTCGTACCCGTAATTTGCTGGATAACATCTGCCTTAAAACGAGTCGTCATTACAAGGCCAATCGTTCCGCCCACAACAAGTGCTATAGCCCATCGCGATACCCAACTTACCCTAGGAACCAGTTTTAAAATCATCATGAATCCGAGTATGGTTGGAATCAACATCCACCAGTCTTGTACAACACCAGGGTCAGGCGTAACCAACACGTCCCAGATTTTCTTATACAAAACATCATTAATAGCTCGAGCAAATAAATAACCAGCCGAAACTCCAACATACAAATGTTCAGCAAATCGATATAAAGGGTTCTCTTTATATAAAAACGAATAAATAGACAATGTAAGAAAACCGGCTAACAGCACAATAAATTCTTGAAAACCAATCATCTCTAGGCCTCCCGTGCCTTTTCAATCAAATACAATACATTGGATAACAAAATAAAAAAGATGATCACAAGATGGGCTATGGACTGTGCATCCATTCCGGATAGGCCTTTACCTTTTTCCCCAACTAGAGATTCGTAAACTGCTGCCCCTCTTAAACCACCTAATAACCCTACCAATTGTTGTGCATCTAAATAGGAATAGAATCTTGGAGCACTTACAGCCGTCACACCAGCTGAAACAGGAATACCATGAATGGCATAAGCAACACCTACATAAGCTGGCACTCCGGGGTCACCAGCGCTAAGCGATATTACCAAACCTGCATCTTTGAGCGAGCTAAAATCTTTCATAATCGCATACGAAGAAGTTGAGTTTTTCTTCTCATCCTTCGGAAAAGCTGAATAAATATCATTGCAGAAAACAGCCACCTGATTTAAGCCAGTGTTAGGACCGTAATAAAACCCTAAATTCACGTAATCTCGTCCGTATTCCACTTGATATTTTCCACTAGCAATAACACGCTCAAAAGCAAGATTAGCCATAGAAGGTCCCGCCGGATAAAGCGCAATCGCTATGACTTTAAGTTTTTTACGAAATGCATGATGAACTAGAGCTTCGGCCATAGGCTTGAGTTCCGGTCCTGATGCCGGATCATAATCAAAACTTATTACGATCGTCTCTCCAGCCTCTAAGCTCTCTATTTTTTCATATAATTGCTTCACCTCGGGGTCATGCTGCACCGGCAATCCAATGGGAGTCAGTAGAGGGATAACCACGCTAAATGCAATGAATAAAAAAACGTAACGTCGATCAAGATTCTTCAAAAACTCTAACATCAGAACTCCTAATCTCTCCCTAAATGTTCGCTCTCCAGACCAATCCAGATTCGAACAGAGGCTGCCACCATACCAAGGGCTGCGCCAATCATGATGGCACGCTGACCTGTGGCATTCAGAACAGTCATAATATAACCACTAATATCACCAAACCAACTACTTCCATCGCCTGGCAAGAAAGGCATGACAGCATTAATCAATGAACCAACCTCAGCACCAATTGGAACTCGACCTAACATAACCAAAAAAGCCGCAAAAAGAAGAAGAGTGGCTTCAGTGGTCTTAGCCCTAAAAGCTCGATATGCTGCAGATGCCATAAAAAATGCAAGCAAACTAAACATTGTCGCCTGCAAAGGATCATAAATCCCCTCAAAAACTAGTCCATCAAACCAAAGGTTTCGCTTGGTTTGCGCATAACGCATTTCTGTACTCTTTATAGCAAGCGGCAGACTTGATATATCATACATTGATTTACTCACTTCATATTTAACGCCATCTAATTCAAGAAAATAAACTTTTGTAGACGAAAGTCCAGCAACATTTTCCGATTTCAGCTGCTCGTAATGGCTAGCCTCAATTTGAATATCATAAGTCTTATCAACGCCGTAAAGACCCGCTGCGATTACGGCAAAAATAAAACCTGCGATTAGAATAATTGAATAAATCCAGTTTTCTCGCTGCCTATATATACGATTAATATGAACACTCGCCAAACTAGCCAAACCTAAGACCATAGCAAAAGTTGCAACAATTGAAGTGAAGTCATTGATGCGTGCAGCTGCAGTATTAATAAACGCAATATTTAGGATGTAATCGCATAGCAGTAATGCACAGACTACAAAGGTTATTATCATTGGGATTTCACGCTTCATGCCAGCTCCTTCTACGAAAATATGTAACTCAGACTGAACACCGAGGGTAGACTGAAGAGACGGATTGCTAGTTCTGCTAAACAACCATAAAGAATTGTTATTATAATAAAAATTTTACCTACGTCTTGGCCCTTTAAAGAACCTAAGAGCAGGGGGTCATTTGACATGTAAGCAGATGCAGCAAACAGCTCCTCACCTATCAACACATAATCACAAGCCGCAATGAAAAAAGGCAATTGAGAGGACTCAGCAGTCCCTGCAATCTGAATAGCACCAATATGGTTACCTGTTTCTGCGATCAGTAATGATTCTGCGTAAAATGTACCTAACATCATTATCGCAGCAGGCTCTTCACGGACTAGCATTCCATTCACTCCTGCTGCGAATGCAAATTGGTCATCAGTCACGTAGTAAATGGCTCCCTCATTATACGTATCAGGATGACCGGTGCGTAAGTAAGATTCTTTCACTACGTCCTGAGCGGTGGAAAGAACCATTGATTTGGCGCAAGGAACTTTCAGGTCCGTGTCGTAAATAGCCGTCTTTCGAGCCACACTACCTAGAATGTTCAAGCCGGCTAAAGTCTGAATATCATCAATATCCATAATACCTGGTATGAAAACACAAGCTCTCCCCATTTCAGTTGCTCGTCCAACCGCCTCGTTGACACTAGCTAGAGCTGGTATTCTTCGCACATACATGCGTCCACCCGAGCGAGCCTTACGAATGTAAAAGACAACACAACCGCAGAACACCATAAGGAGTAGAAAAGTTGAAATTTCATGAGTTTTAATTGCATTTCCAGCAGCATAAACATTGGGAGTGACCAATGTCAGCATGATCAGAACTAATCCATTTTGAATCATGGAAAATCGCATAGAACCACCTGGTATGAATGTTTAAATAGGCCCATAGGATACAACTCATACCACGGCATCACAAGTCGCCCATTTAAGCTAAAAAGTAATAAAAAGAATCTGTGACCTCATTCCAAACTTTTCCTCTATCAAATAGTTCCTACTTGTTTCACTTGTATTAAAGCCTTTCAAGCTCAATTTTCGACACACATATATCAGCAATAAATCCAGTCATTTGAATCGGGAAAACATTAAAAATAAACTCTTTGTAGTAGTACAAGTTTACTTAGTTATATTCATGGGGAAGTCCAAACGCCCCACAACTCTGGGATCCATTCCTATATTTGGGTCATGGGTAGAAAATAGACAAATTAATTGACGTGAATTAACCAGATCAAAAATATATTCATAAATCTCATGGGCAAGGTCCTTTTCGAGATGAACCAAAGGCTCATCTAAGAACAGTATTTCCTGAGAAAAAAGTAACGCCCGTCCTAGGTTAATGCGTTGTTGCTGTCCTCGAGAAAGATTCTGAGGGAATTGCATCAAATATCTTCCGATTTGCAAAATATCAATCAATTCATCAAAAAAATCTTGTGCAGGTTTTTCAAGTCGACCTAAACGTGCTGGAAGCCAAAGATTCTCTTCGCATGTTAATTCTGGTAAAAGATGACTCGTTTGAAAAGACATGCTCAAGCATTGCTTAAACCAACGATCTCGATCCTTAGAATTAGATAAATCGATTTCGATTGGTCCATAATTGATTCTACCTTGTACATTTTCTCTACGACCCGCGACACATTCCATTAAAGACGTCTTTCCAGAGCCTGAAATACCCCATAAAATATGCAGACCTCGACAAAAATCTAGATCTGAGGCTTTTACAACTGGGGTCGATGTATTGATGGGCCAATATAAATCGTTTATCTCTAGTTTCATTGAATCTATTCTATTATTTATTGTTCCACAGTATTTTAACAAGCCCTTAAAGATAGACAATTAACAAAAGTTTTGCGGACTTTTTGTTAGAATCCACCCTTACGCTACCGATACTTCGTAAAGATGTTCGCGCGCACTTTTTTCAGGCTGAGCCTAATTGTAGGCTTTCTCGGGCTTTTTTGCCCACGACTTTTGTATGCTCAAATTGATTCGATCAATATTGAATTAGTTCCTCCTAACCTTTTATTAACTGGTTCATTCGTAGATATACAATGGAGAGTCCAGCAATCAAATAACCCTCAGCCTTTCGATCTTACATTTTTCAGAGAGGGTCCCTGTGGAACAAATCAATCATTGATTTCAGGAGTTCCGCCAGCAGAGGAGACTAGTGGTCCACATGTCGTAGCGTTATGTGACGGAGACCGCGTCTTAAATAAAATTTTTGTTATAGGTCGAGAAAACACCAACGGTATTTTAGTCCCCGGCTCGCCCACAGTAGAAATAATTTCAGACACAGTTCCGCCAGACCCACCCAATTTGGATGCTGAAAGTAATGATTTTCCTAAAACAGTTTATACACCCACTTTTCAAATTACTGGAAATGTAGATAACTCTCTGCCCGCTGGGAATGCTACAGACAAGCCAGAAACCGCTGGAAGTATCACAGTATTTACAAGAGGTTTACCTGACCCAGTCACTGGCGAACTTACTAGGAATGTATTAGGGGGTGGTCTAATTCAACCAAGTGCCAATTATATTGCCACCATAGATATCTCTTCTCTTGCTCCTAACGTTCCGACCAGCCTAATAATGATCGCTACAGATTCTTTGGGAAATGAAAGTGCAGAAAAGTCAATCGGAGATGTCACACGCGGCATTGGAGGCAATGTAAATATTCAAAACGCCACACTTAATCCGGCCCCAGATTCCATCACCAACCATACAGGAGTCCTAATTTCGGGCCAAGTTTTTGGAACTGTTGCACCGTTTGCCGTCAAATTTTATGTAGATGGTTTTCTAAATTCAGAAATCGCTGGACTTAGTAACGGAGATAATTTCTCGCATAGTCTTAATCTCACAGAGGAGGGTCAACATTGCTTTGAAGTTGAGCCCGAGAATTTTAATACCCCTATTTTCAAGCCGGGTCGTACTAGCCTAGGTTGTATAAGCCTTGACCAAACCCCACCTCCAGCTCCGCAATTATTCGAACCCAATCCAAATAGTATATTAGTTACAAAAGGCCCTTCCATAACCATAAGAGGGACCACAGAAGGTGATGTCTTTAACAACAATACATTAAATCCTAAAATCTTTATTGAGGGCCCAGCTGGAATAGTTTACAGTCCAATCAGCCCCGTTGAGATCACTACCTCTGGCAATTTTAGTATTACAGCAGACATTCAAGATTTACCTGACAGTCAGCACACCATAAGTCTGCAAGCAACGGATGAAGTTGGCAATACCGATCCATCAGCTGTTACCAGATTCACATTCATAAAAGACACAATCTCATCTGTGGTTGAAGAAGTCCGAGTTGACAATATTCTAGTGCCGCAAATCAACCCACCACTATTTGTACCTTCAAGGTCTATTGTACTATCTCTCCGACTTAATGAAGAAGTCGTTAATGCGCCAAAATTAGAAGTCAATCCGTTTACAGGCAATCAGTTTACCGCTGGTTTACGTGGTGGAAGTGGCAGAAATTGGGAATATAGTTTTAGTACAAATCAAGGCCAAGATGGGCCCATTGGAATCAAAGTTAGTGACGGACCCGATGCTGCAGGAAATACAGTAGATTTTAATCTTGAAAATATTCTTATCGTAGATACCATTGCCCCACTTGTTTCAAGCATGATACCTAATGAACGTAGCATCCTATCCAAAACACCGAATCCAATCCGCATATTGTTTGAAGACCGACCTTTAGTGGAAGAATTTCTAGCATCAGGCGTAGATACACAGTCTGCTAGTATCCAAATATTTGACCCTAACAACACAAGCCTGAATGTTGATCTCGTTGAGTTTGACCCTGTAACTGTTGATGTAGTTCCCCAATCAGATTTCACGATAGAAGGTGATTATCGAATAGAAATAATTATCAGTGATAAAGCTGGCAATCGATCGTTGAAGGATACACGAATTTTCACTATGGATTTTACAGGTATAACTAATGATCGAATTAGCTGTACTCCTGAGAATAATGGCTTCGCAAAATTTGGATCTGCACCTTTCCAAGAGGGGTCAGCACATAGCGTGTCATTAAATGTAGACCATTCTCAATTCGACCCACAACTCTCGACACTGGTACTTAAAAATTTCCAAGAGATTCCTCAAATTTTACCGGGTGTCAAAAAAGTTACAGATACCAATACCATAAGATACGAGCTAAGCAATCAACTTCCTAATGATACTAGTAAGGACGGAAAATACGTCATTGAATCACAAATTTTTGACACTCCTGGAAATCTTAACTCAGATTTCTTTTGTGTGTTCACCTATGACAACTGTAACCCTACTGTAGAATCCTTTTTTCCATTAAATCAAGCCAACGTAAGTCGTAATTTGCGTCATGTAAGCGCCGTAGTCAAAGATTGCCTACCTCGCTTCGATGTGGAAATCAGTGATATAGATCTTACTCAGAGTACGATTAAAGTCTTCAAGGCTAACGCAGATGGAAGTAATGAAGAAGAAATTCTTTCAAGATTGAGATTCGAAGCTTTACCCGAGCAACGTTCACAAAAAATCCTATTAGAGTTTATCGATGAAAATGGCGTAACCACATCCCTCCCTAACGACGGTAGTGCCGATGGTCGCTACAATATGGAAATCGAGGCTTATGATAAATCTGGAAATCGATCCGGTGTTACATCGTCATCATTTCAACTTGACACACAAGATCCCATCCTATTGGCAGAAAACATTGAGAACGATCAGAATCTTGCAGGTGGAGAATACTTTCTATTTGGAAAGGCACGTGACAACTCCGGTGGAAGTGGATTAGACAGAGTTGAAATCCAAGTACAAGCCGTTAACGGGCTGATACCCACAACCACGCTGCTAGAATTTACGCCCGTACTACTAGCAGGCAGTCCTCTTCCCCCTACCGACCCAAATCCAGCATTCCGAAATTGGTCATACAATCTAAATCTAAATGTAAATATTGATACCAACACTCATATTACACTTAGAGCATACGATAAAGCCGGTAATTATCGCGATTACACCTTCCGGATAAAAATGATAGCAGATCATTTAGATATCCCCGAGAAATCCGTTCCTTACAATGGATCCAGTACAGACCTATTCTTCGTAAGTTTTGGTTGGTCACCAGTTCAAGATGCAATATCCTATGAACTGGAGATAATAACGCCTAATCAAAATCGTAATAATTTTAATGTAAACGGTCTAAATACCACAATTAATATTGCTGCTCTAGGTGAAGGAGAAGGTTTATATAGCTGGAATATTAGAGCTGTTGACAGTCTCGGGAATAAAGGGCCCGCGACTCTCAATACCAACTTCACCGTAGATCAAACTCAACCAAAAATTACTAGCATACAACTCCAAGACCCCTCTCCTGAATCACAGGGACGAATTACTCAAGGAATTACTCGCTTCATAATTTCATTCAGTGAGGAAATGAACGTAAATAAAATCCCAAGTTTAGAGTTACGACCTATTGAAGGTACTCAGGGACAAGCAATTCCTCTCCAAGTTCTATCCTTTTTCGAAAACACACTAACTGCACAAGCCGAATTAGAAGCCCCATCGCCAAATAATCAAAGCTTACAGGGCTTTGTAAGAGTACACGCAATGAGTGGAGAAGATCTCGCAACCAACTCATTAGCTCCAATTGACCCTGGAATCTCCTTATTTGAAATTTATACAGGACCTCATTTTGAAGCTAAGTTCTTCTCCAACCCTGTAGACAATGAGGATTTAATTTTTGTAATCAAAGGATTCATATCTGATGGAGGACGAGCTACAGAGATCCCAGACGCTCCCTCTGTAGTTCTAATCGATAGCCGCAATCGTGAAGTCGCTCTTGACCCACTTAGATTGACCAAAGAATCTTTTGCCGTAAATTTTAATCTAAGTCTTGTTAATAATAATAATTTCACTATGGTCATTACAGGTGAAGATAAATATGGCAATACCAACTCTCGATCTTTCTTTATTACTATTGCAGATATTTTTCCAGGACCTCCTCAACAAATTCTTACCTCATTATTGAAAATAGATATTCCTCCGGGATCAACAACCAAAAAGCAAGAAATCTTAGTAATACCTGCCACAGCATTAGCCATATCAGCATACCCAAAAGAACTTGAACTTATTCAGCCTTTAGATAGTAGCCCCCAATTGCTACCATTACTAAAAGAGTCTACAGTCACCGGATCTTTATTATCTAGCGCCAACTCCAGAATCGCCAGCTCCCAAAGCAAACTTGGATTGTACGTTCACAATGGCACAAAATGGCGACATATGGGAGTTGCAAGAATCAAACAAAATGCATTTCGAGCTAAAAGTAAATACCTAGGGCCCATGGCTTTAATGATCGATAATCAAGCACCGAAAATAGTAGGAAAACCTAGACAAATTGGTCAGAAATTAGAATTCGAAGTGACCGAAAATGGTTCCGGCATTGATTTCAATAAGAGTGCTTTTATTTTTCGTGGAAAAAGAAACCTATTAAACAATCAAGATAATGGATATCTCGATGTAAGATTAAATGAAGTAGGACATGAATTTGGTGAGGCCGATGGGCAACTCGAACTTGTTGATTTAGCTGGCAATAAAAGCTTATCAAAAAACATTAATATTGCGCTGCAAGGGACTCCTCAGGCTCAGATTTATGTTTATCCAAATCCCGCCAGACAAACACTGAATTATGAAATTCGTACAAATTTTATACCTAAAGCTGCCGAAATGTATATATACGATTCAGCTGGTGATAGAGTTTATTCGGAAAGCCTAGACATGAATACAATGCGAGAAAAGTACCAATGGCCACTTATAAATACGTCTGGTGACATTGTGCACCGCGGCGTTTACTTCCTAAGGATTAAACTAGTGGAAGAAACTCGCACTTTGAAAAAAACAATGAAAGTGGTAGTTCTTAATTAATGCTGGAGACAAAAATGGAAAAAAGAAATCCATTAATAAAAACTTTATTATGTATGATATTGGCCCTGTTAATGATTGGGTGTGGCGCTGCTCCCGGCGGCGATAGTTTGGATGGAGCCAATAGTGATTTGGGTCTACCTCTTTCCGGAGCAGCAGAAAAAAATGTTGCTGCCTGGAATACCTTTGGTGACTCCTCCTATTCCGCCGCAAAAACTCTATTTAATCAAACAATAGGAAGCGGAGATGCAACTGCACACGATCTTTCTGAAGCATATGCTGGTCGTGGATGGGCAGAGGTTAAACTTAATGGTTCCAGTCATGGTATAAGTGATTTCAGACTAGCACTTGAAAAAAATTCAGCACAACCTGAGGCACGTGTTGGGCTGGCAGGAGCACTTATCTCCAAAGGTGAGCGTTCTGACATTGATGAAGCTGTCACAGTCTTAGAGGGACTTAGCTCCAGTGCAGGTTCTTTTAGTTTCATAGATCGTTATAACGTTGGGGTTACTAATGCAGAGGCTCATGCTATGTTAGCCTACGCATATTTCGTACAAGGCAATCGCGCGAAATCTGATGAACAGATTAGTATAGCTAGAGATCTAGATTCTCAATTTACGGGAACACCAGTAGATCAAATTGATGAAATCCTAAGTTTCATTCCTTAGTCGTAGAAGACTTATAGATTCTAGATGAGGCGTTTGAGGAAACAGATCCACTAGTTCCATATCCATGAGTTCGTAAGTCCCAGATGATTTAGAATCCCGATCCAAGCCCATAAAATCCTTAATATTCTCTTGCAAAGTTTTAGGGTTACAAGAAACATAAATCAGCCATGGTATTTTTAATTGCCTAATCCATTGCCTCGCTTTCGGATGACACCCAGAGCGAGGTGGGTCTACAATCAACACGTCTGTTCCATCCATTAATTTTAACAATTCCTGGCTATGCTCAACCTGTCCTTGAAAGACTTTTAAGTTATCAACGCTATTCAATCGAGCATTAGTTTTTGCTAGCTCCACCGCTTCTTCAACTTCTTCAATTCCCAAAACTTGTGTGAAATGTCTTGATAAAAAAATACCGATACTGCCTGCTCCGCAATATAAATCCAACAACTTTGGCTGACCGCTATTTAGACGTGGTAAGACAGATTTCAATAGTAAGTTCTCTATAGCATCATAAAGAACGAACATACCTTCAGAATTTGTTTGGTAAAAAGATCGCGGACCCACATCGAATAAACAGTGACCCACTTTTTCACGTAAAGCTAGCTTCCCTCCCAGATGACGAATAGAATCATACTTTACAGCATCAGCTACTCCGGCATGGATCGTTTCATAAACGCCAGCCACTTCCGGTAAACTCAATAGACCATCATACAAGTCCTTTAACTGATCGACAGAACTAGTCACCACAAGATTTACCAAAACTTGCCTTTGATCAGAAGAACCTCTCAGAACCAAATGTCTAAGAATGCCATCATGACTCCAAGGGTTATAACCAGAAATATTAGAAGATTCAAACCAAGAGCTTACTAATTTGAATACCTTATCCATCCAAGGATGCTGTATCCAGCAAGTCTCTAGAGATAAAACAGACTGAAAACGACCTTGCTCATGAAGTCCTAAGCTTTTCTCTCCTCCCTTGTGCTGTATGAAACTGAATTCCATCTTGTTACGATAATAGAAATCCGAAGGGGCAGAGTGAAACTTGAGATCTTTGGCTTCTGAAAGTTTTTCTACTAGCAATCCGTTATCTCGTACGAACAGATCTTTCTTTTCTTTACATTGTGCCTCGTAATTGAAATGCTGCAAACTACATCCACCACAAATATTAAACTGATCGCAAAGAGGGTCAGTGGCATAAGCAGGCTTGTTGATATACTCAACAACCCGAGCTTTGATATCTTTTTTCCGAGTTCTACCAAATTCTACTCGGCAAGGAAAACCAGGGTAAGCTCCACTTACGAGAGCTCTTCCTTCCTCCATCTGGGTGACAAAACGTCCCTTCCAATTCATTTGACCGGCAATTACATCTCGCTCAGTTCCGACCAAAAATTGTATACGCTTCTTCCTACGACCCATTCGACCTCAAAACACAAGGTCCAGCCCTCGACACATCTGCAAATAAACGGACATCTTTAGTCCTCAGATATTATCGTAGCTTTGAGATATTCCCGATTCATCCGGGCAATATTTTTTATTGAAATTTCTTTTGGACAAACAGCTTCACAAACCTCAGTGTTAGTACAATTCCCGAAACCCTCTTCATCCATTTGACGAACCATATTCAGCACGCGACTGGAGGCTTCGGATTGACCCTGAGGCAAAAGGGCTAGCTGTGAAACTTTAGCCGAAGTAAACAACATTGCAGAGGCATTTTTACAGCCCGCAACGCAAGCACCACAACCGATGCAAGCTGCAGCTTCAAAAGCTTCATCTGCGATTTTCTTCGGAATCGGAGTTGCATTCGCATCGGGTGAACCACCCGTTTTGACTGATACATACCCTCCAGCTTGTATTATGCGGTCAAATGCTGACCGATCAACTGATAAATCTTTCACAACTGGGAAAGCGTCCGATCTGAAGGGTTCAATTACTATCGTGTCGCCATCATTGAATTTGCGCATGTGCAATTGACATGTGGTAGTTGCCTTCTCGGGCCCATGAGGTGTCCCATTGATAACCATAGAACACATACCACAAATCCCTTCCCTACAGTCGTGGTCGAATGCTACTGGATCTTCGCGTTGATGTATCAATCTAGTGTTTAACATATCAATCATTTCCAGAAAAGACATATCAGGAGATACACCTTGCAATTCATAAGTGGCCAATTTACCTAGTTCACTCCGATTGGCTTGACGCCACACTTTTAGAGTCAAGTTCATAGTTTTAGCACTCATTACTTGTAACTCCTTTGTGTCAGTTCAACATTTTCAAACGTTAGTTCTTCCTTGTGTAACTTAGCTTTTTTTCCTACACCGGTGTATTCCCAAGCCGAGACAAAGCAAAAGTTCTCATCGTCACGCTTCGCCTCATCTTCCTCCGTCTTACTCTCTTCCCGAAAATGCCCCCCACAGGATTCCGTTCTCGCGAGCGCATCTTGAGCCATCAGCTCACCTACCTCAAGAAAGTCAGCCACTCGGCCAGCTTTCTCTAGCTCGGCATTAAGATGCTCTCCAGAGCCTGTCACTCTAACGTCAGACCAAAATTCTTCACGAAGTTTAGGTATTTGCTTCAATACATCCTTCAAACCTTCTTCATTACGGGACATCCCAATATTGTCCCATACCATTTTTCCCAACCGCTTATGAAAGTCATCAACCGTCTTCGAACCATTGATGTCCAATAGTTTCTTTGTAGTCTTTTGAACATTATCGACGGACTCCTTAAATGCGTCATGAGTTGTGTCAATCTCTGGCAGAGTCGCTCCAGCTAAGTAAATTCCTAATGTGTAAGGTATGACGAAATAGCCGTCAGCCAATCCCTGCATTAATGCACTCGCACCGAGTCGGTTGGCACCATGGTCCGAAAAGTTAGCCTCACCCAGGACATGCAAACCTTCTAGATTACTCATTAAATTGTAATCCACCCACAAACCGCCCATCGTGTAATGAATGGCGGGAAAAATTCTCATCGGAACA
>CAZYUV010000004.1:0-36616 GCA_964650625.1 uncultured bacterium | reverse complement strand
TGTAGAATTAGAGTTTTCCTATTCCATTGATGATGGTTTGTCATGGAATAATAGTGAAAATTTAACTGGTTCTCTCAATATCAATATCCCTTCAGTTAATAATCAAATTATATGGTATTCAGACCGAGATATTGTTACCTCACAAGATGAAGTGAGAATAAGATTTAAAATGATTATAAACGGTGCTGAAGTATCAGGATTTTCACATCGATTTACAATCGAAGCCGATTCTTCCAGTGCACCATCTCCAACTTTATTAAATTTCATTCCCGGGGTTGATGATCAAAGCGTACCAACATCAATAGGTAGAATTGACATTCATTTTTCTGAACGACTTTTAGCCTCAAGCGTAATTAGTTCGCGGATTAAACTTATTGGAGATGCTGAGATACTACCCACTGAGATATCTGTTAATAATGATAAGCTGACAGTTCACATACCACAAAAATTAAACTATGACTCTCAATATAATGTACAAATTGATAATAGTATTACGTCCTCCAGAGGTGCTTCTTTAGGAACAAGCTACAGTTGGACTTTTAGAACAGAAAATCAACCAAATTTAAATTTATTTGAAGTTGTTTCACAAGAAAATTGGACACAAACATCGATCCGTAAAATTCTTCATATATTTGCATTTGGTGGCCATGCTAATAACGAACAAATTTCTAAGTGGGCCAGCATGTCACCTCAGCAAGCGATTGAGGAAATACTGACCCTATATCCAGTAAATTATTTATTATCACCCGCCCAAGGAGATACCGCCCATATTCACGCCGGAAAACTTCTGTCATTATCTAGGCATTGGGCATCTACACATAGTGAAATAAGGCCTGGATTAAGACATGAATATGATGTTGAGACGGAACTTAATGCTGCAGTTTGTACATGGATAACGGCTTCTACTAAGAGCGGATTGAACCCTTTCTATCACAAAATTGGTTTATTTGAAACTAACTATCATATGGCTGTGAATCAAAATAAAGATTTGAGCGTGAAAGAGTTAATTGGGTACTACGATAGAATAATGTCAGAACATTCTAGAAGAACTCCATACCAAAATGTATTGGCAGCAGCGGCTGTATCACCCGCAATAGCTCGGCAATATAAACACAATGAAAATACATTCGAAGACGGACTATTCTTTGGTAACGAAGATTTTGCTCGAGAAATTCACCAACTTTTTTTTGGAATTTTAGGTGAATCGGAGATTCAAAACCCCGCATTTTCTAGCTATCTCAGTCTTAATGATTATGATGACTATTCTGATTACCATGAATTTGTTTCTGTTCGGAATACAGCTCGAGCTCTAACTGATATGAGAACAGATGGTCAAGAAGATCAAATAACTTATGGAACCCAAAATCATCACAATGATTCATTAGAAATTCTAGGTAGATCAATTCCTGGGGTTAATGCTAAAGAAAAAATAGATCAGTTAGTTGATTACGATATAGAGCATCCAGAAAGTCTAAAATACTTGCCATTGATCATTACAAAGATTTTAGCGGATGACTTAATGGATGAAACTACCGAACAAGTAGTGTCTGAAGCATGGAGATCAATGGAATCTAAAGATTTTCTAAGATTTTTACGTTCCTATGCTATTTCAACAGCATTTCATAGCTCTAAACGAGTAAAGTTTCTTAATAGTTTTGATAGAAATCTCGTCTATCACAATACTACGCACCATTCCAATCTCGTAAGTTATAACGATACTTCTATTTTAGCTAAATTATTAACCAAAGAAGGGGCATTATTTTTTAGACCGATTCATAATGTTTTTGGAGGCCAAACAGGTCTCGAAGCCTCAGAAAGTTCTAAAATTCTGAAGGAAGCTTTTAACACCAGTTCTACCCGCCATGGTGAAACTATTGAGTCCAAAGGTATCTATGGAGATAAGTCCTGGGAACGTGATTGGGCGTTAGAAATTTCAAGAGAGGACACCAACGATTATGAGGTACGTAAGATAACAGAATTTTTATGGAAGAAGTTAATAGCGGACGGATTGAAAAATTTAGGAGTTTTAGAAAGGGCAGAAATTTATGCTCTACTTGCAGAGGGTAAGGACTTTTCTCACGTCGTAGACTCCAATAATCCGGATAAAATTTACTCTGCAGGGGACATAATTTCAGATACGGAAATTAATAGTAAATACCAAGCTTTAAGTGAAGCGAAATTAAATTATTTAGATAATTACAAAGATAATCGGAATAGACAACGTTGGGAAGACAATTATCGCATCGGAATGGCTTTAGCATTTATGGCAGCTACACCTTACATGTTTGCCCAGGAAGGCTTATGAATATAAATAGGCGAACTTTTATTAAAGGAACTTCTTCGCTAGCAGCCATGCCATTGATTAGCAATTTTAGCTATTCTCAAAATCTTTTAAATCCCATTAAGACCGTAGTCAATATTTTTTTAGAGGGAGGTCCAGATTTTCGTCACCTGATCGTTCCTATTCCTACGACTGATTATGGTAATGCTTTTTGGCAGGCTAGAGCCAGTATATTTGGAATTAATTCAAATAATTCAAATGAACTGCAAGAAGCATTTGAGCAAAACTACGATCAGATTTCATTTGATTCAGTAGAATTCGGATTACTTAAAAAAGCCGATTGGTTAAAAGATAAAATATTAGAGGGTAAAGTTGCCATTATTAATAATGTATTTGGATCTCCCTCTAGAGATCATCCATATTCTACTTTGGTATGGACTAGTGGCGACCATAATGCACTTCCTCAGGAACTATGTAGATCAGGGTGGGGTGGGCGATTAGCATATTATAGCCAAAAGAATATTCTTTCTGTTACTGAGCAACCGCTACTTTTCTGTAATGGACCGCATCCATCAAATCCCCTTAACCATGCTAATCCAAACTTGATAGATGCTCCTAATATGGAAAATTTTTCATTTACAAAGAAAGCTGAATGGTTTCTTGAACCTGAAGATCTTGATCGTGAATATGCTCTTTTTAGATCTCTTCGAAGTTATTATCAGTCCAAAAGAAACGAGATTTCAAGTGGTGGTACTTTTTCTAGTTTTGTGGAAACAGAGAAAGTTATAAGATCTTTAGGGGGTCAAGTTGATGAAAGACTAAAAAACCAAATAAATCCTCAAGGTGGTTATATATCTTCTGTAGACGGAGACTTAAATTCATATGAGGCTCGAAGGCCATTATTATTTGATGAATTAATAAGAGGTGATCAAAAAGCTTTTTTTGAGTATTTTGCGATTCAATTATTAAATACCTACTATGGTATAGCTTGTCAGGATCTATTAGATTTTAATGTAGTGTCATTAATGTTAGAAGGTTTTGATACCCATTCTACTCAACGAGATGATGAGGAGGGTATCGAAATTAGGATTCAAGAGTTATTTGGAAACAATAAAGGAATAAGTCTTTTGGATCATCAGCTTGCACAAGACTACCCCCAGAGCAAAACTAATTTGATCTATGTTTTTAGCGGTGAGTTTGGTAGACAATTAAAATCAAATGGTGCGGGAGGTACTGAACATGGCAATGGAAATACTGTTCTAGTTTATGGTGATCAGGTTAATGGTGGAATTTATGGAGAACTATTTCCTGATTCTGAAATAGAATTAATGCAAGATTGGAACCAGCATATAGAAGGTAAAACTTCTTTTGAAAGGGTTTTTGCTGCAATTACGGAATGGGCTTCACCTGGTTCTAGTTTGTCAATTTTTCCATCACACAATCAGAGACCAATAGAGTCGGGAAATGAATTAAATTTTTTGTCCAGCTAAAGCCTTTGAAATGAATTAAATATAGGCATTATTGGACTGACCATAAATACACTAGATTGTAGATAAAATGACCCTGAGTATTAATAGAGCCTTGTCAATCGAGAATAATTTCTTATAACTGTTAAGCACAATTGAAACCATTCTAGTTGTGGGAGGTTTTTATGATTATTCTCTTTAGACTTTTTATTCATATCATGTTCTCCATCTCTCTGATTTACGCTGAGGTAGATCAGCGCTTAGTTTTTGATCAACTTTATTCAAGCATTCTTGATAAGTCTGTACACCTAGCCAGTGATGTTGTTTATGAGTTAGATTTTAGTCGCGCTTCCACAGAGGCTGAGAATCCTGCAGATTGGTTTAGTGGTAAAGGCTTCAGCTCGCAGTTTGCCGATAAGATTAAACTCGAATTCGAAAATAATGGTATAAGTTTCTCCACTAGTAGATCTTCAATTGCAATATGGGGTAAAGATGGAGATATTCCTGAGGCAACTAAAGTTAGAATCGAATGGGGCGTTAGTAAATATCCACGGGGAGCTAATTACGAAAACAATAAAAAGTATTCTGCCATCAGTCTGAACGTGGCTTTTGGTCGCGAAAAGTTTTCCAGTGGGTTTCCGTTTGTGCCTTCAGCTCCTTATTTCTTTTCTCTTTTTCCTGGTGAAAAAGAACCTGTTGGAAAGTTTTACAAATACAAATACTGGAAGAATACTTCTCGTCATGTCTGTGTGTCTTCAGGTGTGAATGATGATGAACTTATAACCACTGAATTCGACCTTAAATACAATTTCGAAAAAATGTGGGATAAGAATATGCCAACTATCAGTGGATTTCTGATAGCTATTAATTCGAATGCTAAATCCAAAGCTTACATTAAAAAAATAACCTTTTTGAAGTAACTTGGACGCTGCGTCCAGCGCCCAAGTATTTAGAACTTGCAGAGTTTCATTATGCTAAAGCTAGGGCCTGCAATAGTGGCATTATTTTTAGTGTTCGCTATTCCTCAAACGGTACACTGATAATAAAGGTGGTAAATTTAGAATTACTTAAATCGATACTTACGTCTCCGCCTACTGAATTTAGGACTCTTTTGACACGATACATAGGGTAACCACCGCCATAATCTTGTGTACATGTTTCGCCAGTGAACATTTTGTGAACTATATCTGAGGGGATTTTACGACCGAAATCCTTGAAGAGCATAACCATAGTATTATGCTTGCTAGCTATAGAAACTTCGCAAGTCTTATTCAAAATTCCATTTTGCGTTTTCTTGGCACTCTCCAGAAGAGTGGTTAATATGTAACGAAAGTCTCTATCATCTAACTTTATTTTACGAGCTTCATCGTTATATAAGGTGGTTTGTGTATATAATTTATCTTTATACTGTTTGACGATATCTTCTAAAATCTGTGCTGGGTATTGTTTTTTATTAAAGTCTAATTCTAATTTGCGACTTACTGTTCTATTTACTTTTAATGTTTGATTAACGAGAGATTCTTTTGCATTATCTACTTTCGTTAAAATTGATTTAACTTTTGCTTTAGTTTTGTTTAACAGCTCTTTGGTAATCATTTCAGGAGAATATGTGATAATGTCAAACAGCTTGACAACTACAGTTAAATCATTACTTAAGTCCTGAAAAACTCCCCCAATTATTTCCTGATTTTTCATTGCAAACCTCACTAATAAAATTTTTGGCTTATACGGAATATCGGCAAAAAACTAAATACATATTAAGGTTTTTATTTTTTTGATATATTTCCTCTTTTTCATTTCACACAATCAGAATATGAAATTCTTTTCAAGTGATTGCAAAATTTTACTAATGGAGTTTGGGGTAAGGCCTCTACTTTGAAGAATATGCTTGGCTACCTTCAAGGTTATATTAGGAATATTTTTTGAAACTACAGAGTATTTACTTAAATTTTGATGGCTATAGGGCCTTAATAGCGTGTTTTGTTTAAGTATTAGTTGATAACCATTAGCTATGCCAATCTCATGGATAATTTCTTCTGTTTGTTTTGATAGTGTTTTCCATTGATTAAGACTCTCGTTAATATCTGTTAATCTTACGTTTTCAAGTTTTTCTAATTTTATAATTTCTTTTTCTAAAATTGCATCAGATGTTTGACCAATTAAATTTTGTTTCCAGTTTTGATAGAAATCGGGGTTTACATATAATTTTGGATTACTGTAAATTTTCTGCATAGAAACCATGTCAAAATTTAGGGCATTGGACATTAGGAGCATTAAAATATCAAGATTGGCACAAGCTATGCTTGTGCTTACTTGAGAATTATTTTTGGTATCAATAAGTTTTTTGTAATCCGTTAATAAGCTCTTACTAAAGTCTCTAGCGTCCGTAAATTGGCAACCTAGAAAAAAAAATATAGTAAAATATATTTTTAGATTAAAGCTCATTGATGACATCTTGAGTTATATCATTAGGGTTAGGTATTATTTTCAGGTACTGATCCATAGAAACTTGGTTTGCAATGCTTGAAAAACCAACTGAGAAAAGCTTTGGATTTTGCATTATATCTCTGAATAATTTTCGCGAATTATTAGAAATTTGATTATCTAGTTCTGAGAAGAAATATTCTCTATCTTCTTTTTGAGAATTATTCTGAATTATTATAGAAAATTGATTTTTTATTCTTACTTTTTCAATAGAAATCAATATTTCGTCCACAATATCTTTCCAAAAATTTTGGCTATCAACATAGTCCATAAAACTTGATTTAAGTTTTGCATTTAATTTTTGTTGATATTTTATTTTTAAATTTATGAGCCTCAAAAAGTGCTCTCTATTTGATTTTTTTATTTTTTTTGCCATCGAGATTAATTTAAAACTGATCAGCGAGTTTTTAGTAGATCTTAGTTCATCATATTGTTTTGTCATTACTCGATTTAATTGTTGTTTTTTTTGAATTAGTTGATCTAGTTCAATTAATAATTGCACTTGTAATTGACGTGCCAATTTCACATCTTTTTCTATTTTTTTTTTATCTGAAATGGAAACAAATCGATTTAGGAAAAAGTTATATCTGGGATAGTCATGGTGTGCTTTAAAAATTTTGTATAAATTGACATGGGCTATTTGAGCAGTTCTTAAATTTGTAACCACTATTAGATGGGTCAGGAAGGCTATTAGATAAAGTTTGTTCATTATTTTGTTATTCTTCTCAGGTAGTAGACTCTACCTTCTGAGCGAGCTATCGCTCGGTATCTTTCTTGCAAATTACGGTTAAGCGCAAGAGGTAAATTGTCAGATTCAGTATATATTTTTTGAACCCACAGGTTATTTAATGTTTTGTGTTTTTCTAACCATTCTTCATCAACTTGGCAATATTCAAAATTAGACTCTTGAATGTTGCATCCTTTAAATATCGAGTGTCTGAGATCACTCCCAAAGAAATTAGATTTATGTAACTGAACTTTTGTCCAACGAGTATCCCAGCCTACAAAGTGGCTCCAGTCAGATTGATTAAAGTTGCAATTATTGAACTCCGCTCCGGCGGCATAACTATCTGAGGCATTAGTACTGAATCCTGTACAGTTGTTAAATTTAACATCTCGTAAGTCACTCCCGTGAAGATTCGATGAGTCTAATGTACAGTTATTCCATATCGATTCTTCAATAACACCGTAACTAAAATTAGCTTGATTTAAGTCGCAATAGTCAAATTTTGATTGTACTAACTTAGCTCCACTTACATCGCAAGCTTGTAAGTTACATTTGGATAAGTAGCATTCGTTGAATCTAGATTTTAAGGCAGTTGATAAACTAAAATTGAGTTGCTCGAAGGAACATCTAACTAATTCAAGTTTTTTGATTCTCAAGCCTTTCCATTCCATATGCTCAAGTTGCAAGTCAATTAGTTCAAGATTTTCAACAGTGTCACCTTGAATCTGTAATCTTCCATCATGTTTTTTTCCATTCTGCCACTCCAAATGACGTTCAATTCGTCCATGCCAGAGTATGGGTGAAACTTGCCTATTTAGATTCATTAATATTCCTGTTTAATTTATATTTCTGGTACCCACGTTGTATTAAATATTTAGCTTTTTTTGTTAATTCCATGCGTTGCTCAGGCTCATCTAGTAGTTTACGCCATACAGTGCTGGCTAAACTACGAAATTGAGAAGGATTTTTATCTACTAAAAAACCTTGTGCATACATATGAGCTAGCAATAAACGAGATAAATTGTCCTGAATTTGTAAGTTATTCAAAAACGCAATTATTAGTTGCTTATTTAATAGCCAATTTGGATTTGTTAATGAAAGCTCAATGTAATTCCATTGTGCCGACAGATCATTATTTTTTGCTGCTTCTAGCATTAACTGTTGAGATCTTAAAGGTTCTGTATCCGATAATTTTTGTGCCAGCTTGGTTTTTTGTGATGAGGACATCACTTTGATCAAAGTGTATATTTTGTTACGTTGAATCAAACTAAGCTTTTCAAAGTGCTTGACACTAAAATGTATAAATTGTCCTAATGCACTGGGGTGGTTTTTAATATGTGCTGACCAAAGATAAGGTATCCCTATTTTGCATTGTTCCCAATTTATGGAAGAGTTGCAAAGCTCATTTCCCAACGCATACATAGCGTTTGTGTTACCTTGAGTAGCTAGTTTTTGTAAATCTAATGCTGCTGTTGATGTAGATATTAATATTGATAAAAAGAAAAGTTGATTAATTAGCATTCCACCATCTTTTTAATTTTTGAAACACTGACTGTTTTTTGGAAACTCTCAGTAGTGCTTTTTTTGCTTTATGAAAACCATTTATTTTAGCTGATTTATACCATTTAAGTGCTTTTACTATGTTAATAGAGGTACCTATACCATTTTCGTAAAAGAACCCAACTTCATAACAAGCTTTCGCATGCTTTTGTTGCGCAGCTTTTAAATACCAATTTAGTGCCAAGGTTGGATTTTTTTTGAATCTATTTAGTTTATTAGACATACCTGTATAAAACCAGTATCCGATTTGAAATTGTGCTTCTGCAACGCCTAGTTCTCCCGCCTTCAAAATACTTAGATAAGGCTCTTGAGGAACTGTATTTAAGGCGGGATTTTTGAGTAAAATAACCCCTAAATTATAAAGGGCTAGAGGATGAAGTCTATTTGCTGCACTACGATAGAGATCAATAACCTCCTTGACTTGTTGTGTTGTTGTTGCAGAGGCTTCTAGGATAACTGCATATTGATACAATCCTTCTAATTCTCCTGCATTTGCAGCATTTTGCGCCATGTGAAGAGCATTTTTAGGCTCTATATGATTTAAATATTTAACAAGGTTGGCGGTTGCTTTTATATTTCCCAATTCATGTGATCGTTTGAGTAATTTAATTTTTTGATCAGTAGTAAAACTTAAACCATTTAAGTCTTTGCTCAGAGCTATTTTAACTATGGTGCTAGAATTATTTTGTGTAGATGAACTTAATAACCAGTCGGTTGCTTTTTCAGGATCTGTTTTTAGTAGGATCTTGGTGTAATTTACTTGTGCATTAACGTCACCATTTAATGCTGCTTGTTGAAGCCAATAATTGGATTTCTCAATGGAAGTTTTTTTAATGGCTTTAGATAATTCAAGTTGTGCGATTACGTGACCAAGTTTAGCGGCATGATTAAGCCATTTTAATGAATGTTTTGAGCTCATATTGACTCCGACACCATTTTTATATAATTGCGCTAATTTATAGGATGCTTTGCTAGAGGGAAGGCGTGATGCCTGATGAAGTATTGAAGCTGCTTTTTGATTCAATATTATGTTTGAATGACCTAACAACATCGATGATAGCTTTAGTAAACATTCTTCGTTTCTATGTTTTTGTGCTTTTACAACCCACATTAAACCTTCTTTAAAATTTTTTTGAGTAAAGGAATGCTGAGCCATTGCGAACTGAGTTTCGAAACTATCTTCCTTTGCTTGATTAAACATTAAGTCATTACACGCAATAGAGAAGATAAAACCTGTAGTAATAAGTGCTACTGAAAGAAACTGTTTGTAGGTTGATGTATCCAAGTACATTATCAAAAAAGATTTAATATTAATTTAAATCAAAACCTTAACGAGAACATATATACCGAGTGAAAACATCGGACTTTGAATCTTCAATAGGTTTTATAACTTTGCCGACAATACAACTATGTGTCGAAGTTTACTACTAGTTTCATTATTTTTGGTTATTAGTTCTGCTGGTAGATTTGATGCATTATCGATTGTTTGGCACAAATTACAGAAATTAATGAGGATTCATCCCCGTGCTAAATTTGATAAAAGTAAATGTGCGATAAGGCCAGAAAAGCTATACGGACACTTCATTGACGAAAGAGTTTATCCAAACGAAATCCACAATTTTTATATTAATGAAAATCAACCGTTAAGTGAGAAGGCTTTGGGTAAAAACCTAAAGCCAATTAGTCGTCGAATTCTTAGATTAGATTCTAAATATTCTAGACAGGTGAAGCCATTTGTTGTTTATCGTATCGAAGCCTGCATTCCAAATGATAATTATCTACGTCCCTCATGGGAATAATGTGAACTTTTTTGTTTGTATTAGCTATTTTTATAATCATATTGGTCGATAATATTTACAGTTATTCTTGATCGCTTTGACTCGGGTACCAATTAAATGAATCACCTATTTAATATTGTTACATATATTTTATTTGTATCGATTTCTCAAACTGTATTCAGTATGAGTACTTCGAATGAACTTATTTTTTACGAAGATCGAAATTTACCAATTCGCGATGCCATAAAAAATGTTGTTAAAAACTCTGGAAAAAGAATCATATTCGATAGTCAAGTCGACGGTACTAGTAGCTTTTATATAAAGGGTGTCCCATGGAGGCAAGTCTTGGAATCCTTTTTAAAAGTTCATGATTTAAAAATCAACGAATCGGAACATACAATTTTCGTGCAAAAGAATGTTTTGAAAGAAGGAAGTTTAAAACCTCTTGTGACTGAAATAAAAAATAAAACAGATTTGTTGCCTGATAATGTTTTAGATAAAACTGCTGATACTATCGAGAAAGAATTAGATATTAAAGGAATTAGCGGCAGTTTTAATAATCTAAAGGCAATTGTAAATTACAGAGGTCGAAATCAAACCTGGTCTGTTGGAAATACTATTAACGCTAAATATCGTGTGCTTAAAATAGAAGAAGATGGATTAACATTGCTCGATATAAACGAAAATAATGAGCTGATGGTTAAGTTTTATTAAGAGAGTTAATTGTTTTAATCAGGTTGTGAAACTTTGCTTTTAGATCATCAGCTCGGATTTTATTTTTATCGGCGTATGTAACCTTATTTAATATTTTAGCGGTTTGAATCAAATGGTTACGCAGATTAATATCCACTTGTAGAGTTTCGACAAATTCTGAAATTCCTACATTAGATGGTCGTTCATACCCTAGAGAATAAAGCAGTCGATCAAACTTCAATACCAACTTATTATTAGTTTTGAAATTTAGTTCAAAACTTCTGAAAAATAATGCTATTAATATAAAAATAATTACCACAAAAACTATGATTAGGAATCCGTTTAAAATTGGATTTTTTAGCAACCAGTTTTTGAATGAAATCCAAATTAATTGCTGATCTAATAAAGAAAAGTAAAGGATATATTCTTGCCACTTAAAGTCTAATAATTCTTGAATTTTAATCCATTGTATATAGAAATCGCCTAAAAACCTTAGTTCTAGGAAACTTGTATTTGCAGCAGGTGTAGGGTCCTTAATTATCCATATTCCATTACCAGCATAAACCTCTACCCATGAATGTGCATGTTTATAGCGTACTGTATAGTAATCGCCCCATTCATTATAATCTCCAGTTGTAAATCCATTAACTAATCGGGATGGAATCCCATTTAGTCGTAATAATAAAACCATTGCTCCCGCAAAATATTGGCAATGACCCATTTTGTTTTTAAGTAAAAAACTTTCTAATGGATTTCCTTCATGAACTGAATTTAGTGAATATTCGTATCCACGATTCCTGAAAGATCTGAGGATACTATTAACTTTTTGCCAATAATCTGATGAATTACTAGTAATATTTTTAGATAGTTTACGAACTGCTTTGCTGACTTGAGGTAATTGTAAGTAATTTTTGTAGATATAATGTTCTACTTTGGGTGAAGACTCTAACTGTTCGTTCCTAATTATAGGAATATCTGAATACACTGTGTACTCAAGATTCTTAGTTAAAGTTCGTCGCTTTCGCAAATCCCCATGTCTATTAATTTCTAATATTGGGGGTTGAATTTTTATAGATTGAGCATATTGCGGTAAAAGTAAGTATTTGTTTTTGCTGGGTAGTAGTTGAAAATCGAAAGTTCTAATTTTACCACTAGAGTTTATTGAGGAAGAGACTGGTAAGTTTAATATTCCAGATTTGTCTAATGACTTTTTATTCAACAGTGTAAATCTACTTGTATTCCTCCAAGTATACCCATCATAGTTGTCGAGAGAGACTCCTCGGTAGTAAGTAGGCGGATAATTTGTTTTTACACGCATAGCTACTCTGTTGGAGGTTAATATATTGGTGAAATCACTAAAACTTACCGTATCAGAGAACCCGCTGATTGAAGTGCTGATTTGAGAGGGTAATCGATCAAATCTGAATCGAGGGATGATTAAAAATAGAATGTAGCTACATAAAACTAAAAAAAGGACTAACTTGGTAGAGTACTTAAAATGATTTTTGAATTTTGGTGGTTTCTTAAATCCTAAGAACTGCAAGTCAAGTATCATATAGATTGTAATTAGAAGAAAAGTTATCAGGTAGATAGCGAACCAAAACTCGAATGTTAGAGCGGCTGCAACTAGCACTAGAACGAAATTTATAAATACTATGACAATTGCTGAGCTGGACGTCACAGGGATTAAATGCAAACCTAATTGAATAAAAAGAAGCAATCGAGCGAAAAAAAGGAGATCAATCTTTGCTATAAATTGATAATTAGTTATTGCAATCGGAATTCCCAGAATTGTAATTATTAGAACGGTATAATCTTTAAATTTTCTATTGATACATGCACAGATACTAAATGCGATTAGATAGGGTATCCAAAAAAACCAAGACTCTTCATGAAGAGAACAAAATGGAATAAATGAATAGATTGTGAATAATGGAATTTTCCATAGTTCTCCAAATTTATTCAATTTAAATAGCATCTATTCAGCCTATGATTACAGTAGAGTCGGAGACTTTTATGGGAGCTTCGTAAAGTGTTAAAAAAATCAGTAATTCACTTAATTTGGTTTGTTCTCCATCGAATTCAAATGTGTTGTGTCTAGAGGTAATGCAATATGCCTGCCCTTTACTCATTTTAAGTTTGAAAAATTTAAGTGCTTTTTGAAAGACCTCCTTTTCATTCTCAGGATTATAGATAATTGTAAAAGATTGCTTCTTTATCTCATTGGATTCGAATCTTTTCGTCATAAGCTTGTCGGTACGAGCAAACTCTTTCCATGAGATTAGGTTAACAGGGTCACCAGAAAGGTAATCTCTAAAATGACTGAATTCATTATCATTACCGATGAGATTGTTTTGGCATTTGACATCTAAAAATTGATTTTGGCGATCTTTCGGATAAACCAAAAGTTTAGCATGTAGCTCATAATTACCCCGTAGTATGAATAATGGAAATGGAAATTCGACTTCAAGCAAAATATCTTTCAAATGATATTTTCCACGCAATAACATGGAGTCACCCTTAACAGACCACTGATTGCCGAATTTTAAGAAGTCAATCATAGTTGGAATCTTTTGTTCAAACCGCTTCCAGTTAAGTTGCAGTTTTCCACGCAATGGTAAAATCGTTTGGCTTTTAATTTCTAATGGTGGACCGCCATCTTCTTCTATCTGTGACATGATTTCCACGTGAATAGAATAAGTTTTCAGTTTTTTAAGATAGATGAAATTAAAACCGATTATTCCAAATAATAAAAAATCAAGTAACAAGAGAATATTTGAACCTGTCACATGCGAAGAGCTGGCTAGTCCCAGAGCAAATAAGAGAAGGTATATTCCTGCTCTAGAAAAATATACTTTACAGTTTTTGAGTTGAAGATTCATATATCAATTTTTGCTATTAATTCCTAATAATTACTAATATTTACTATTTATTTGGCTTTTCTAAGGATAATTCTGCAATTTTTTCACCTACAAATGAAGACAGAGTCTACTAATATAAATACTGTAGGTCGATAGATTATCAAGAATGGAGACCTCATGAGTATTTGTCCGGTATTAACAATCAAGGAAACGGCGAAGTATCTTAAAGTAAGTGTGGAGTCTTTACGCAATTTAATCAAACGAGGCGAAATACCTGTATCTAGGGTTGGTGCACAATATAGATTTCGCAAGGATATTTTAGATATTTGGCTTAAGGAAGCGGCTTTGGCTAGCTACAAAGGTAATCTTGCATTGTACGATTTAGAATTTCGTAAGCGAGTATTAAAAGTAGTACAGAATAGCACCTTAGAATCTATTGATAAGGATCGGTTTGCAAAAGTTATTCATCAATTAATCGAAGATCGAGTAACCGCATCGGAACTCAAAGATAGCCCGGATTCTGGGGATGATTATACCGCACAGTTTATACCTAGCCATTTTGAAGAGGAATTATTGTAGCTTTGATATAATCTCTCCGTGTAAAGGGAGAAACATGCGTGTAATTTCGTGGTTTATTTCAATATGGTTATTTAGTTTTCTAGCTACACCTTTCACCAATAGTTCTGAGTCGAAAGATTTACGATATATCAATGAAGATTTGGCATTCAGCTTAAGTCTATCTTCCAAAAATCAACGATTCTTGCAGGGTGAATCTTTAGAGGGCATAAATCGTGATGCAATCGTTGGTGTAATTGACGAAAAAAATAAGTTTTACAGCTTAATAATTGTATCGAAATTACAAAATTTGTCGGTTGAAGAGTTTGCGCGGATAACTCTGGAGGAGCTTCCAATAGCTGGAAAAAAAGTCCGTTCGTTTGAAAAAAACTCTATTCAAGGAAACCCGGGCATTAGTGTTTCATTTGAAGGTCGGGTTCAAGAGCATTTAATTAACTATCAAATTGATTTTATCTATTTCAAAAACATCATCTATCAGCATGTAAGTTTCAAGATTGGGGATGAAAACAAATCTAATATTGAAGATCATAAGCCAGGTTTCTATTTATTACTCAATTTAGATCCTCAGCTATCATCCAGTAATGATTCAAATTTAAATTTTGGTTTAACTTGGTATCTTGATGATAATGAATATGCTCATTTAGGATATAGATTTAGACTACCTGCAACAATCTCGGGCTTTAGAACTTTGTGGGGAGAAAAAGCACAATTTTTTCATCCAGAGGCATTAATTGGTTATGAAGCGGATGATGGAAGGCGGTCTATTTATGCAATCGCTACGAATGATTTTGTTGATTTAGACTCTTTTATAGAATACTGGAAGAAATCATTTGCAGATTCAAACTCACTAAAGACTGTAGCTACAAAGTCTGATGACTATGCTATTCTCGACTTTAATTCAGCTGAACAAGTGTTGAGGTATCAGATTCGATTTAAAAAAGGTAAGCGGAGTAGCATAGCTTTAGTTCAATTTTCTCGACCCATGGACAATCTACCTTTTCCAGCAAGTTTGCTAATCGGATTGAGGTGGTTGGATGGTATGGAATATGAGGAATCTCTTAGAAAATTACGCAATCCTAAATTTTCTCGTTTGATGATAGGTGATGAAGAATCTTTCTATCAAAATACATATAGGCACTATGGATTGGGAGTGTCTTGGAAATTACCCGTAATGGATATTGTTCAAGCTGGTTTTCAGCAGGATGCACATGTTGAAGCCGAATACTCTTTATATATCGAAAATTACTCTCAAAATTATTTTGCAACTTTGCAAATACAGGAAGATCAATTCGTAGATTCACTTGAATATCATAAAGAGACTTTTCCTAAAGCTAGTAATGTAAAAGCTTTGCCTACAAAACAGAAACTGGGCTTTTATTACACTCCATTTGTGGTAGAAGGTCAGAACTATAACTACTTGCATGTAACTAGAAGCCACAAAGATATTTATCTAAAAAATTTGGTCTGGAGTCACCAACCTTTAAATCCTGAACAATTTATTAATCAAATTAATATTAGTAGTTGCAAGCCGCTTGATTTTACTTCCAGTGAGATTAAGCATAGTAGGCTAGGATTTAGTCTTCAGAAATTGAAAGACTTCAGAGTTAGGCGGATTACTCCAATGGAAATTGCTCCCATCGGAGAAGTTATTCAATTATTTTCAGCTCTTAGGGAGCATGAGTTGTATGTAGTTAAATCAGCATTAATGGATGAAGATCTTTTACTAGACTTATATTGGAAAAATAAGAAGCCAAAAGTTCGAATGGTACAAGGGGAATTAAGTAAGCAAAAATATATCGGGCTTGATGTTAGTCAACGTAAGTTCACTATTCCACTTGGTGATCGCCCCAAAATATTAATTCAACGGACTTTGAGACGGGGTGACACTATCTTTTGTGCGTTTAGTTTAGTTGATCCGACTCTGCAAGATAAATCGTTATTCTATGAACCCTTTAAAGTAAATTTTGATAGAAAAGGTTGGATACCGTGAAAATTAAGATTTTAATCTTTATATTGAGTCCAACTGCAGATGGAAATTGTGAAGTTCTAATCCGAATAAAATCAAATGGTCATTATTTGATTCCTTGCAAGGAGATGTTAGAAAATCCACAGTTAGAAGCATTAAGAAGTGCTCAAGATATTTTGAATTTAGAAAATGTCGAATTACTATCTTATTTTGGTTCTAAAGAACATACACATGCTTATGTATTGCGTACAATAGGTGCTGAAATACAAACAGAACAGATGACTAAAATGGGTTATCAATTCACTGGCCTGAATGTAGTTTTAGGCACCAAAGTTCAGAGTGAAGCAAAGGCTTTTTGGAATCAACTCTTGGATTATGTGCAAGAACATATGGTTTGGGATTAAATTTTAAGAGTATAGGTTATTGTTTCTTGTTGATTTTAATTTGTTTACTAAATGATCAAGTATCCATAGAGGTCCAATTAGTAAGAATTGTAAATTACGCATAAACGATGGTTTTTTTCCCTCAATTACATGGCCTATAAATTGCGCAATCCAGGCTAAGATGAATATGATGATACTGCTGTAAAGTAAATTGTTTTGAGTACTCCAGGTGGAATATAACCATATTAAAGAATAACAAATTATAAAAAATATGCTTATGTAAATGGTATGACGAATACTTATAGATAAGTAGAAAAATAAACTAAGAAACATTGCTATGGAACAACAGTTGAGACCTGTTGGAAAAATACTGGGTAAAGGGATACACCATAATAGCCCGCTTAGACTAATCACAATAGCAGGAACACAAAAGTAATGAATGGTTTTGTTGATTGGATTCTGATGACTTTCAGAATACTCTTTAAGCCACCACTGTAGTTTTGTATCCATATTTTCTTCACTTCTTTCTGCGCTATTGATTGATTTTACAATTCTTTTACAACTGGATGACAATCAGCAGTTTAATTTCTGTCATTATATTGTTAAAGATGGAAGGAGAGTCAACATGGATCTTGATCCTTACAGAACCACCTGTGAAGTATGTCTATCGGATAATATATGTGCTGGTTTCGAAATGGTAGCGCCTCGAACAGAGGTTTGGATATGCGAAAAATGTTGTAAAGATTTTAGTAAAAAAATACAAAGAAAAAAAATGGGACTTGTAATTAATAGGGGTAGCGATAGCACGCAAAAAGGTGTTGTCAAAAAACGTAGGACGAAAAATTCATCCTTTGCGGCCTAGTTTCATTTGTATATTCTAATTAGTGTTAGAACTTGTAGCTGTCAATCAACTCGTGTAAAGAATCCCATTGATTGGAATCACTTAAATTATACTGAATATAGTGATTCACTTTACTATCAACTATAGGCATGGGCGGTAGACTGTGCCGGCTTTGCGCGTGGATTTGATCCAGCTTACTGTACAGCACGTCGTTATTTTTCTGTAAGAACTTGTAGAAGTCAGAATAAGCATGTTCCAAGCTTTGAATGGAAACGGTATTTTTTGGAGTACTAGCATTAGAAGGTTCTGTAGTCTCAAGTCCATCAAAATTCTCCAAGTTATGATTTTTTAACTGTTCTTCATTCTTCGTATTCAATAACAAATTTATTAGATCATGATATAGTTTATTAGCGACTGAAATAGATTCATCACTATTAAAGATATCTATTTTGAATAAACGGTAAAATCGTTTTTGAATCCACTCTGCTGCAGTTTGTTTTGAGCCAAATAAAGGAGCATATAGGAAGTTACGAATCTCCTGTCGAGCCATAAGGTTTTTGGGAAAATATCCAAGCTTAGAATAAATTGACATCAAATTAAGAAGATCTTCAAATCCGGTGTTACAGAGCTGAAATTGATCAGAAATTTGACTATTGTATGTATTCAAATAATCAATTTCACTAGGATAGAATCTTGCATATTTATGCCTGAAAACAGTTTGACACCGATACTCTTCGAAGATATTGTAAATTTTGTAATAAATAGAAGGGTATTGATGTTTTTGTTTCAAAGAGTCCAGTGTAAGAAATTGGCTGTATGCTAGGTGTTTACTAGCTTCTTTAACTACATAACCTTTGTAATGAATAACATTTCTATTTTTCTGAAAAGGATGTTTTGAATCATAGTAATAGTCAATGTGTTCTGGTATTTGAATGCAACGTGAACTACTGTGTGGATTTTTTGAAGAAATTAACGGAAGAGGCCCTAAAAGCTTTTTTACTATTTTTTCCAAAGGCTTTTTTACTTCATAAAATCGAACTTTATAAAAATCATATTTACAATCTTCTACTGAAATTTTAGGACCTTTGTTTTGAATAGTTTTTTGGACATGTTTGCAATAAGCTTCAAAAAGTAGCGGATCATTAATTTTGCAAAGTGACTCGTATATTTTGTCTTCAAAATTTAATTCCCAACTGCTAGTCAATAAATTTCGGAAATACTCATCTTCTAGACCCATATAAGGGTTTGATTTAATAACTAACTTAGTGGCAATGTTTCGTAGAGCTTCAATTAAAGGGTTTAGACTTCTATATAGTGCATTGAGGTAAACTTCTCGATTTAACGACTGCAAACGATAAACATCGCAGTGTCCGAGCAGAATTCTATATAGTCTTTTTTCGTGCAGAGCTAAATAAAAAAATAGTCCAATCAAGTGATTGCTTTGAACCTTAGTAGCGAGCACGCCACAAATATCTATCATAAGTTCTAACTTTTCACTAAAAGGTTGAGAGAATAACCAGTTAAAAAAATCTTTATTCGTTTTGCATTTCCAGTTTTCATTTATAGGTTTAAACAAATAATAAGATTTAATTAACCTTGCTAAGGCATAAATTCGATCTACAGGATTTTGAATTAACTTTCTAAAAAAGTTTCTTGTAATAGAGTTGTTAAAACGTTCATAAAGCCAATCAACATCATTTTTATCACAGCATAGGAATAGATCCGTGATCATTGACCATAATAATTTACCGATAGCAGTATCTGGTGCGCATATTTTGTAAGAGTGAGCAAGCTGTAAAACTTTTTCTGTCTTACTGTAATCTCTGTATTTATCCATTAATCTTAAGTAAATAGAAATTTCATGAATAAATAATTCAATTTCTTTACTATTAAGAAAACCTTCTAACACAATTTTATGAACCATTTTAGGCACCTCTGAAATTAGGGGAGGTATTTCAGAGCAGTATTCCTTTGAAAGAAAATAATTAGCTAATATCTCAATAAACAAGGTGGAATTACGCCTTTGACTAAGAATCAGTTTATGAGAATCAAGAAAATTAAAAATATATAGACTAGAGGGTGACATTGCTGTTTTTCCGAATAATCTGACCCCAGCGCTACCTAGATAGCTTCTTATTACTAAATTTTTTAATTGTTCAACATATGAAAGAATGAAAGGCGTGGGATTTTCTTTGAGAAGGCTACCAATAATATCTTTTTTGAGTGCATCAAAAAAAGGCTGAATATTTCGGTAATTAGAATACTCAAAAATTGTATGAAATTGTTCTATTAAAGTAATAATTACACGTTGTTCCCCATAGGTTTGCATATTAGAAATCAATAGATCAATATCGCTACTAAGAATAAATGTAATCCGTTTACATAAAGTGTTTTCAGAGACATCCAATTTATTTTTTTTATCAAAAATTAGTTTGTATACCAAATTTGGAGGGATTTTATTAAAGCGACCCAGAAATTCGCAGGTTAAGCCCTTAGTTTCTTCATTAAATAAGCGTATGAAGTTATTAAAGTGAATTGGTTTAGTCTTAAGGTATGTAAGAAACTCTCGAACATTGCCAATTTTGACACCCTGCTTTTTGAGATAGTTTATTACATCAGCTGATAATTGATGATGAATAGAAGAAGTTTGATTATTATGCATGACCTCACACATAATAAAATTATAACATATTTCCTCTATTTCATATCAAAACAGTTTATCCTTTGTTGCTCTTAAGCATTTTAAGAAGAATTAGCAAAAGAAAAAACCCATAAACTATTTGTAATACCTTCTCTTGGACTGATTGGAAAATATAGATTCCACAAATGGCCCCTATAAAACCGCCTAGAACAATAAGAGTTAAAGTTTTATTCCAATAGAGTTGTCGATATGAAAAAAATGTATTTAGCCAAGCATTTAATAAAACTACGTAAACTGAAATTTGGGTTACGATTTTAGAAGGAAAATTTAAGATTGAAAAATAAATTGTGACAACTAAAACACCACCTCCAATACCCATTAGGCTAGAAAGTAAGCTAGCACTAAAACCAATCATAAAATGACCATAGAAGTTAGGGTTTATAATTTGTTGATTAGAAGAATTAAAATCAAATAAATAGAACCAATGTCGAATCAATATTATTGCTAAGAATAAGCAGAAAAACTTTTTTAGATTATTCCCAGAGATATGATTTCTAATCCAGAGCCCAACGAATACGCCTATTATTGTTCCAAGGAAGATCCAATTTAAAAATAAGGGAATCTCAGTTTGAAAAGTATAGTGCAGAATAGCGGCAAAAGTTGAAATTGGCACTAGTAATAAAAGTGACCCAGTAATTGCCTTTTTAATTGGGTAATTACTGAAAAGATGCAAAGAACTTACAATTACCAAACCTGGCCCCATACCTAATAAAGCAAATATAAGACCCGCTATGCCTCCGACGATTAATTCAAGCAGGCACTTTTTGTAATTTGTTATGACATGTGAATAGGACATTATTATGGCTGTAATCCTAACATCTATTTATAAACAAAAATGTCATAATTAGACGCTTTTTTGTCGATTCTCCACACATGGCTAGGTATGTATTATTCACGTTATTTCTTTCGTTAGCGATTTCAAATTTTCTTTTAGGTGCAACTGTAGGAGATGCGATTCTTAAATCTCGTGAAGCCGAAATGAGTTCTCTCCAAGACAAATTCAGTCCATTAAGTGAGCGTCAAATATCGAGTTCTTTATCTAACGTTAGTCGGATAGATGACTCAATTCAGTTAGTTGATCCTAAAGAAGGAATACCGTCATTTACCTTATTGGAAACAGTTAAAAGAGTTATAGCAAACAATAAAATTTTGAAAAATTATTCACTTATAATTAAAACTGCACAGGACAATGTATATGCAGTAAGTAATTCTCAGAAATTCAATATTGATATGGATATGGGGTTGGGTAAAGCGGGAAATTTTGGCGATGACTCTCGTGATCAATTTCATCGACACTTATTTGACTTAAGTAATCTTGAAGATAGTTTTCACATCGGATTGGATGTTAATTTTTCATTATTAGACGGAGGAAGATCTGCTGGTAAGACTAAAGTAGCAAAACTTAAAACCGAGCTAAGTAAAATTGAAGAGCTTAAGTTTCGGCAAAATTTGTTGGAAAAAACAACAAATCTATTTGTGGATTTAATATTAATTCAAGAAAAATTAGATATAGCGGCTATGCGTGTAGAAATAGCTCGCAATGGTTTGAACTATGAAGAAACCAAACCTTCTAGAGATTCGAGGATGCCAGTACCAATATTAAATGCAAAGCTTCAGTTGGAAAAAGCCTTGCAGGATGAGTTTGTACTTCGTAATAAAATTAGACATAAAAAAGCAAAATTTCGTAACTTAGTTGGGTTAGATCGATCCACTAATTTTGGATTAGATAAAGACGCTAAAACAAAAACGATTAATGATTCTTTGCAAGCTTTTCAAAAAATAGCGGAGAAAAACTCGTTGCAACTTAAAATCATTCGTCTAGAGCAAGCTGAGGCAAGATATAATCAAAAAATTATAAAATCAGAGCAACTGCCATTCGTTGATCTCCACGCGAATACACATTATGCAAGACTTGCTGATCGCTCTGACCTTGATGAATTACGTTTTAAGTTTGGAGTTAAATTTGACATGAACCTCTTCAATGGAAAGACAACAGGTTCCAAACTAAAGGCCAATGGAAGACAAAAAGATATTAAGAAGAATAAATATGAAGATGCACTTCTGGAGGTTAGAAATCAGGTCTCTTTATATTACAGTCTATTTTCAGATTTAAAGGTTCGTATACCTGTTGTTCAGAATAACCTTAAGTTAGCACGATCAATATTATATGAGGCTGAAGATCGTTTTCAGAAAAAACAGTTAAGTAAGGATAAACTTCTAGAAAATAGAATTAACTTCAAGAAGAGTTTATTAAGATATTATGAGGTTTTGGGAAGTTTAATTAATGCAAAACTTAAATTGTTTGCTGTTTCTGGGCAATTAAACGAGAGTATATTTGGTTAGTTTTACATTTAATCTTCTATTTTATTGGAAGATTGGTGATTAAGTTTTGTAATTTTAATCTTTTCGAATTGAATAGACGTTGTGATTTTTTAGAATCGAGAATTGGTTGTCTTAAAAAATTAACTGTATGCACCTTTTGTAAAATATCCACTCTTTTGCGAACCAATGGGCTAACCACTAAAAGTTCTTTTATATAGGCAATTAGTTTGTTGTCTTTTAATAAGGAACTTTTTGAAGGTAAAATTGTTCTTAGGGAATCTAGTAAAGGGATGAAATTTTGATGAAAGGAATCTACATGAATTGTTTCTACGCCATCCCATTGCATTTCGAATAAGTGATATAAACTCTCTAACAAATTATCCATATTTATAAATTGAACCACTAAATTAGATGATATATCGAAGTCAATTTTTTCATGGTTTTTTAATATTTTGATAAATCTAATAAAATTTGACTCTACGTATGTCGGGTCTACAAATCGTGGGATTCGTATTATGCAAGCTGGGCTCGAAAGCTTTTCAGCATAATTACGTACCATAGTTTCTGCTCCAGACATTAGTTCTCCTAGATCACTGTCAGGGTTTAAATCCTCCTCTTCCAGCCAAAATTTATTAGGTTTCCAACTAAAAACGTGGCATGTAGATATGAAAAATATTCGTGGTATCTTAAATTTTAGGTGAATAATACTTTGGTAGAAATTATTGATTTTTTCTAGAATTCGATCTGAATGATCAAAGAAGATAACCGTATCTACCTCATACATATATGATCTGACAATATCTTTGGAACTTAGGTCCAAACGATAGAAGGTGAATTTTTCAAAGGATTTCAAGTCCCCTAATTTTGTTTCGGACTTTCCGACACTAATTACTTGAAATCCTTTCTGCAGAAGGCGACGGCAAAGGGTTCTCGTTACCTCGCTATCCATATCCAATAGAAGGATTTTTGAAGGGTGTTTACCCATGACAAACTTTAAGTACGATTCGCTTCGATGATATTACTTATTGAAGAAACCTTTTCATCAAGTAGTGTTTTATTTTTGGCTTCACATACTAACCTCAAATATGGTTCTGTATTTGACTTTCGAACGTTAAACCACCAATCTTCAAAATCGACCCTTATACCGTCTAAATCACTTGATTTACCACCAGGAAAGTTGGATTGTATTAAATCGATTAGCTCATCTTTATTTTCAGCTTTGAAGTTAATTTCCCCTGAATATTCGTATTTACTAATTTCGGCAATAATTTCAGATAAAGTCTGATCACTATTTGCAAGAACTCCTAGAACCACCAAAGTAGCGATGATGGCGCTATCGCAGTAATTGTTTTCATTAAAATAATAATGACCTGCTAACTCCCCTCCAAATATACCGTCTGTTTCTCGAAGAAGTGCTTTAGCATAAGAATGACCAACTTTACAGATTCTGGGTGTACCACCTAGTCTTTCAATTTCTTCAATGACGCTTCGAGAACTTCTGATATCATAGATCACCGTCCCTTTGCGATTTTTCATTAAATCTCTTGCCATTAAGCCTATGATAAGATCAGGGAAAACGTATTCTCCCTTTTCATTCACGAATACTGCACGATCGCTATCTCCATCAAACATGACACCAACATCTGCGCCTATTTCAGTCACTTTTTTCATTAATTGGTGAACATTTTCAATTACGAGAGGATTTGCTTCATGATTAGGAAATGTACAATCGACGTCTAAATTTATATATGTGCAGTCGGCACCGGAATTTTCGAAAGTATCTTTTAAGTTTAAACCTTCCATACCATTTGATGAGTCGAATACAACTTTTAAGCCGTTTAGAGGCTTCATCCATTGTTGTGTAAAAGTTAAATAATCATTCCTAATATCTAGTGAAATTATTTTTCCTTTATTGGTAGATATCACTGGTTCATTTTTACAAAGTTGTTCTAATTCTGGTAAACCCGTTTCTTTTCCCACTGGTTTGGCGAATTCTTTTGAAATTTTGAATCCGTTATATTCTGGTGGATTGTGAGAAGCTGTAATCATTACACTGGCTTTGGCATTCAACTTCGGAGCAGCAAAATAGATTGTTGGAGTTGTACAAAGACCAATATCCCAGACATCACAACCACGGTCCGTAACCCCTTTGCACATGGCCTCAAAAAGGGAGGGAGAAGAGGTACGGGCATCACGTCCAATCATTACATGATCACTATTGAGTAGTTGCGGTAGAAAATTCCCCACTTTATAGGCTAATTCTTCATCCAAACCTTTACCATAAACACCGCGAACATCATAAGCTTTAAAGACAGACATGATTTTCCTTTCATTGTGGAGAATAAAGGTCATTGTATCAAGCTTTAGAGACCTTTGCATTTAATGCTACTGGCTATATATAAAGTAATATTTGAAGTTATTCATATCGTAAAGCAGTAATTGGGTCCATTTCAGATGCTTTTCTAGCTGGAAAAATACCAAAAACAAGTCCAACTGTTACAGATACAAGAAAAGAAATAATAATGGAACTCGTAGATAAAACTGTTGTCCAGCCGGTTAAAGCTGAAATACCAGTACTGGTTAATATGCCAAGAAATACGCCCAGAATTCCGCCACCAACTGATATCATTATGGCTTCAAATAAAAATTGAAGTAGAATATCTTTGCGAGTGGCTCCAATAGCTCGCCGAATCCCGATTTCCTTAACTCGCTGCTGGATATTGGCCAACATAATATTCATGATGCCAATTCCCCCAACAATTAGTGATAAGCTAGCTATGAAAACCATTACCATATTGAATATTTCTTGTACTCGATTGCTTTTTTCTAGTAGATCTACTGGCGCTATAATTTGATAATCGTTAACCCCTTTATGTCGAAGTTTCAAAATCTTATTTAGATAATTTCTAACCATTAACATTGGTTCAGGGTGAGTTAACTTAAGAATGATCATACTTAGTTCCGAATAGGTAGGGTCTTGTTCACTGTCTTCAACGTCTTTTAATGCTAATTGAAATCGGTCTAGTATAGTTGTGTAAGGCAAGTAGACATCTCGTGCTCTCTCTCTTTCACCAATTTTGATGTTATTTTTAGAATCATTGGCTGACCGATTAGATTTTTTTGAGCTAGCTAAGACACCCTGTATTTCAAAACTTTTGTTTCCAATTTTTACAAATTTACCTATGGGGTTTGTATTACCAAATAATTCTTCGGATATTTTCGAACCTAGGAGAACAACTTTACGACTTTCAAGATAATCCTGACTATTGAAATAACGGCCGAAATCTAATTTCGCAGGTATCAGATTAAAATATTCAGGACCTATACCAATTAGATTAGATTTAGGCTGTTTTTTCAGAAATTTAAAGGTTTGATTCAATTTTATTTCAAATGTTGCCCCTTCCAAATGGGGCAGTTTTTGCAAAATAATATTGTAATCATCTCTTGATAGGCCGCGTGATAAAGCTTGCTTAGCACGCTTAAGATTATCACCCGTAAGTTTCGATGATTTTACGTAAATATTAGTTGCACCCAAAGCTCTAATTTGTCTGAGAGTTTCCAGTTTTGCACCACCTCCGATACTCATCATTGCAATGACGGCAGCAACGCCAATTATTACTCCTAGCATTGTTAAGAGGGATCGAATTGGGGCACTTGTTAAAGCAGTCAGACTTTCTTTGAAAAGAAATCGTAAATCCATTACTCTCCTTCCCAAAATACTGTTTGCCCGTGCGATAACCCTTCAATAATTTCAATTTTATTTTGTTGTCGTTTGCCGAGTTTGACTTTTTGTATACGTCCTTTACTTAAATGAACTACATATTGATTTTGAATTTGGTATACGGCATTTATAGGAATCGTAATTCCTTTGCGCTCGTTTCCAACTTTTACTTCATATTGTACTGTAGAGCCCGGTTGGAAATTTTTTGACTGAGCTAAAACATCAATTGTCATACTAATGGTTGGTGCCTCACGTTTCACCCACCATATCCCGTCAGTACGAGGTATAGGAGCTATGTTTATTATTTTTCCGGGATAACGCTTATTCTTCCGTCCTGTGAGATAAAACTCGACATTTTGATGTAATTCCAGTTCATGAAAATGACTCTCATCTAACTTACCTTTTATGACAAATCTATCAAATTGTACGAGTCGTCCTGCGATTGAACCTGGACTAAGATTATCCCCAATTTTATAAGGCACGATAGTGCTTTGTGCATAATGTTCTCCGATTAAAAAAACGCCGTCTTTGGGGGCACGTATTTCTGCTTTTGAAAGCTTATCATTGATAACCTTTACATCAAAAGTTGCTAATTTGAGCTTCGTTTCCGCTATTGCTACTTTGGCATTGAAAAGATTTTTTTTATTAACAAGTTGTTTAGTTCTATTAAGAACATTGAATTCCAGATTTTTTACTTTTGCTTCTTGTTTTTGATATTCGGTTTTGCTTGAGGGTGTTCGTTTGAGCTCAAGTTCTAAACCTTCAATTTTTTTATCAATTTCCGCATCTTTCAATGATTCTAAACTTTTTTGATAGTCTGAGCTTTTAACGTATCCATTTTTCTTAAGTGTAGTCTGAATTTGAAAGTTTAATTTTTGAAATTGTCGTTCGATTTCCGCTCGTTTTTCATAAAGTTCTTGTTTAGCTATTTCCAGTGAAGTTTCTCCGGTGGATAAAATTTGTAATTGCTTACTTTCTACTTTAAGTTCGAGTTGAAGATCGCGAATTTCGTTTTTTAAAGTTACTAGTTCAGATGTAGCCTTTATTTTTTCAGTTTTAAGCTCTACTTTTTTTTGAGTTAATTCAATTTCTTTAGATTGTAACTCTGTATCTAAGTTTTGTGAGTCAATTATTAATACGACATCGCCTTTATTAACTTTTTGTCCCGATTTAATTATTTTTTTAATTGAGGCCCCAAAAGCTGGACTCAATAAAATTTCATCTTTGGCTACTAGTTCGCCAGTTCCTTCTATACTCGTGTATACAATCTCTTCGATGGCTTTTGCTTGCATTGTTAAATTAACAGGACTTTTACTATCAGCTTTGTGGCAGTTTAGATTTTGTCCTAGTTGTAAACCATCAATGATTTCTACATAGTCATCCCCATAGGAGCCAATCTTAATTTTTTGAGGTCCGTTTCTTGTCATCACTGTGTTGCCTTTTAAACAATCTATGGAAATCGATGGGGCAGATTTTTTCGTAATTTGAACTTTTGCCAGAACTGTCATTTTAGGTTTCATTGAAGGAATAATATTATTAACTTCCATATCAACTTTCAGGACCTTGAGCCTATATAAATCGTCTTTCTGTCGTGGTTTGGGGCCTAGAGCAGAATGAATTTCAGTAATTACGCCATCGAACCAGCTATCTCCTAGAGGGATGATTTGGAATTTTACACTTTGCCCAAGTTTTATCATTCCGGCATCACGCTCATAAACTTCAAATCGTGCCAATAATTTATCAGATTGACTGAGTTTGGCTAGTTCTTCACCATACTTTAGATGATGACCTTCACGATAGGCTTCATATCCGCTTCCAACCCAGTGACTATTTATTAAAAAGATGCCATCTGAATCGGCTCTAACAGTTGACTGAGACAGTCTGGTTTTCAAGTCTTCTACTTTTAATTTAAGCTCATCTACCTCGTCTTGTTTGACTCGAATATTTGATTTGCGAATATCTTCTTTTTCTGTAAATTCCTTTTTTACATGATTAAGCTTAATTAGCGCAGCATCTACATTTTTCTGGGCTCTACTAATTTCCAGGGGATTTCCATCTCTTAATTTTTCGTAATCAAGCTTAAGCTGTTCAAGGTTGACTAGATATTCTCTATACTTTATTCGCTCATCAGCTAGCTCTGTATTGGATAACGCCCCTTGTTTACCTAGTTTTTCCAACTCACTCAAATGCTCCTTATAAAATGTAATCATCTGAGATGTTTTTTTAGTTTCTAATTTCATACGAAGTATTTCTTTGGGATTTCTTGCGAATTTTTTCTGCTTCAGTATTTTTTGCTTGATAAAGAGATCGGTCTTCTTATCATTAAGGGTATTAGCATCTGTTAACGATTCTATCTCTGAATTTATTTTTGTTTGTGATAACTCATTCTGTTTTAAGAGCAGTTCAAATTGAGCACGTTGTAAATCTTGTCTCACACTGAATGTATCTAACTCGAACAGAATTTGGCCTTTTTTAACTGGGGAACCATCTTCTATAATCTTAATAATCGAACCTTCAAATGGTGCGTTAATTTCCTGGGGAGCATATGCATGTAATTTTCCATCTAGCAAGATGGTGCGTACAATAGGACGGATGGCTACTTCATTGTTAAAAGAATTTGCCATTAAAATTGATTTAGAAATTAGGAATAATACTAAGAGTTTCACCGATAGTTTCCCTGTATTGCAAAGCGTTCACTATAAAATAATCTTCAGAACTAAAGTATTTATTAAAATATTTTTTTCCAAGAGAGGTATTTAGCACCAAAGAGTCTTGTTTTATAACTGCCAATTCTTTGGGAATTACCCAACAATCTTTATGATGGCCTAATTGAATTTCAGCCAGTAATGTTTCACCCGGTTGGAACCCTTGTAAACTTTTGGAACTTAAGTCTAAAAATGCCCAATGATATTTGATAGATTTACGATTTCTAGGGTTCATTAAACTAGCCATATTGTCGATTCTGGCGATTTTTCCCTCTACTGATTTTTTTATATTTTGTAAAGAATAAATCAATACTTTGCTACCCACTGGAATAGAGTCTATTTGTCGCTCAGGTAATCTTAAACGAGCCTCTAAGGCTGAGTGATCTAAAACTTTTCCGACAGTTGTACCTCGCCAGACATCAACCCCTTTTTTAACCTGACTTCCGCCCCATCGCGTGACTCTAGAAAACACCCCATTTGAGTTTGTTTTTATACTTGATTTCTTTTTATTATTAATCGCTTTTTCTATTTGCCTTTCACGTTTCTTTTTTTCCAATTCAAGCTTCTCTAATCGTAGAGGGTAGGACTTTTCTTTTTCACTTTTTTCGTCCAGAACTTTAGATAAATCTTGTTCCAGCATTTCAATTTCTAGTTCTAACTTTTCTTTTGCTAAACCAGTGGTCCCTTGTAATTTAGAACGTTTTTCAAGTTTTTCAAGATCACGGTTGATTTTGGCAGCATTGAGATTTTTCTTAAGGCGCTCTATTTGTTCTTTGGAGATGCTTTTAGTTTCAGCAAGAATTTGGTAGGAGTCTAATTTAGACATCTGTAATTCTATTTTCTCTTCTAACAAACGAATTTTCAGATCTAAAGATTTGATTACTCGTTGGTCTTTCTCTCCTAGTTGATATTCTGCTTCTAATTTTTTGATATTTAAGGAGTATTTTTTCTCTAAGACTTTGAGTTCATTCTGTAACTTTTCTTGGGAGATGCGACGTTTTTCTCGAATTATTCGGCGTTGAGTGTACGCTAACCGCCGTTGTTTTTCTTGAAGGCGTTTGTTTAGGTTCTTACTTTCGATTACAACTAAAACATCTCCGGCTTTAACGCGAGTTCCCGATTCTGGAATAGATTTGATACTGCCACCTACTCCTGAAGGTACACTTAAACTAATCTCCTTTTGAGAAAAGATTTCGCCACGGACTGACAGTTTGTGATCAAAATTGCGCATAGGCAAATTGATGCGAAAGTCCTTTCTTGGCACTTTATCGCAACCTATTAAAGCTATCGATAATACAAAACAAATAATACAACGAATTAGCATGGTGGAGTAAATACCACGAAATCTATTAGTGTACAACTGGTGTCCACACTGGAGATATACTTGTATTAAAGAACTTTACTAGACAATATATGTCTAGAAAACAGACTCTAGAGCTTTAATTTTCTTAACGAATTTATGTTTTTTGTAAGTAAAGTATGCAAACTGGTCATCGATACCATCAACGACAACACGTCGCATGTCCCGACTGCCTTTGAGTCGATCGCCTATGGTGTAATATCTTTGTCCTATTACAACGTATGAATCAGATGGTGTGCCGAAAGTACCAGAGATATCGAACTCAGGTACTTTGACTGTACTTTTTGAACCCTTCTTTCCGCGTTTACCTTTTGAGGAGCTGCCCCGAAGACCTCCAAATTTGCCTACTTTGCCGCCTAGTTTGGTAATTCCGCCCCGACCACGCAGTTTGCGACCACCTTTACCTTTTTTTACTCTCTTAGTGTTATAAAAAGAGGAAGAGACACTTTGAACCGTTGCCACCAAATTTCGACTCAGCATCGGAGTATGTACGGGGTCAAAGGGATATATGTAATCCTCAGGTTTGATTACAATGTCACGATTCTCGTCAATTAGATCCAAAAAGCTGTTACTCTGTGACTTAAATCCTCGTTCTTCAAAAGGTAATCCACTTTCGTAATCGTCTTCTTCGTCTTCATCTTCATCATAATCGTCTTCATCATCGTAGCCATAGTCATCTTCAGCACTCACTACATTGATAAGGAAGACAGGAGATGAATGAAAAATTATGGAAACGAAGAACCATTGCATCACTCCAAGGGTGAGCAATAATTTTAGTCCCTTTAACAGAGTATTGATAAAATTCATACAACACATCTCTCTATTATAAGTATGCAATATTAGTCGTAAGTTATGAATCTGAAAATAATAATATGCATTTAATATGCACTTTCGACATAAAGGCTTTAATCAACTTAGGTTTTGAACTTAAGTTTGCCGATAGATTATTTGTGGCTGATCCAATCAAATTAAAAACTTCTAATACAGAAATGATTTCACGGAAGAAATTAAAGATTAATCCTGATCTGGTTAAATTACTTGGTAAAAGTAAAGTATTAGACTTACTAGATTTTTTCGAAGCCGAAGCCCTTCGTCAAGAATTGAAGACCGGAACAGATTCTTAATCAGTCGTCTGTATATTCTTTTAGATCCTGTCTTAGTTCTTTGATATTGTCTTGAATTTGATCTTCTACATCATTGATTACTTTTTTGAGTTTTTCATGGCCCAGACCTTTGTCTATAACGATAGAATCAATGAAAAAATCATGTAGCGCCTTGCGGTCTTTGCGCACAAATGCTAGAGCATATCCAAGCATGAATGATACCCAGGAAATATATTTACCAAAGCCTCTGATTGCAGCTTCCTTATAAGTCAGCTTTCTGCCACTTTGATGCCTGACAGCCAAACCACAATATATTTTTCCAGGGGTAGAACCTAGTTTACCGCCTTCAAATATGGAGTTATACAGGATTGGAAAAAGAAATGTAGCTAGACCCGTTATTGCTGTGCTTATTATCCCACCCAAAAATGGAATCAAATGAAGAAACCAGCCGATTGTGATTCCAAAGACTATAGAAAACACCCAAGTTCCTATCGAGAGGATAGATAGATCAATAATTGCTGCTATGGAACGCTCAGTATAACCAGCTTTATCCATAGAGACGAGGTAGTTAGATGCTGAGACAGGTTTATTTGGATCGTCCATATTTTCACTATAGATAGCCAGGCTTTAATGGTCAATCTTCTTTCAAATAGGTCTTCAAATACTTTTTTACTGGAGGCAAACAATTTTTATTCATTTAAACAATAAATTGATTAATTTGATTAATCTTTCAATTGAACCCGCAATATCAATTTGACGATACTCTCATCATCAGATGAATGGGAGATTTATGCGCGTAATTATACTATTAATTTCCATATTTTCAGTTCAGGTTGAGGTCGAATCTTTTGAAACTGAACGCAATAAAGCCTTATTCGAAAAATTACATTCGCAGAATCAAATGCTGTGGAATTTTATAAGTCGTAAAAAGAAAAGTGAACAATCAAAAAGTGATAAATTTATAAAACCATCTGAATTACGAATTAGTTATGTAAGTCCTAGCGTTTCTAATAATTCAAAGCCAATTAAGGCTACAAATAATTCTACTATCAAAGTTACAAAAGGTCTTTCGAATAACGGAATAGTAAAAAAATCCTTTCGTGACTATCTCAAATATGATCCTGCGGATGAGGATTTGAATCCTGATAACACTGGTCAATTTGGTCAATCGTTAAGACCTAAGGGGTGGCAGTCTGATGATCAGTTTGATGTCAATAATAGCTCGCTAAAGAGTTCGACTAATGCACCCGTTGAGTCACAAAAATCAACAGAAAAGATAACAATACAATCCAAAAAAATTCTCCCAGGAGCTGAAAAGTCGTCTTATAAAAATCCAAAGAGGAGGTCTAATGCTTTACAGCGAGCATGGGATTCTTTGGTAAATGTTGCAAAGTCTATGGGACGGCCTAAGCCCCTCTCCAAGGAATCTCAGAGACGGAACTTTAAGATTTGGAGTTTTCAGATTGGCTTAAGAAATCTGATAAATAATGATTCAGATGGCTTTAGACATGATGCAGAAGTTTATCATCAACTTGGTTATCGAATAGATGATAGACAGAAGCTTTTTGTTGAGCGAAAAGGTGTCACCATGACTGGTGATGGATTCGGAAAGGTAACTCGTACTGGTATTGGTTATCAACATTATCTAAAAAGTGTCAATGAAGAGTCCGACTTCTACCCTTATTTTGCTCTGTTCTATGATCATTGGAAAGGGAATTTCAATAATTTTAATGGGGTTCCCGTTGTTAATAATAAAAGTTCTAGAGATATCTTAACCACTAGACTAGGTTTTGAACTACCATTGACCAATACCACTAATTTAGATGTCTACTGGGAACGTGGAAAGAAGTTCCTGAATTTTACTGATACACTTGGTACAAAAATAGAAGTTCATGCTCGCAATAATTTATATGGAATGGGTCTGAGTCACTCCTTTTAGAGCAATTATTTAATTAATAGCCAGACTATTTTTTTGTATTTTGGCGTAATGATTTAAGGATAGTTCCTGAGCATCTTTGAGTTCATCTACTGATAGATAAGTTTGTAATTTATCCACATCCTCTCGATGTACTTCATGATTTTCTGCGAGAACATTAGCCCAAGCATAGGCTTTTACATAGTTGGGTGAGACCTGCATTTGACCTCTGTAAAGCTTAACTAGTAATTCTTGGATTTGAGAGTCGCCCTGTTGCGCGGCTTGAGTAAACCAATGAAGTGCTTGCTCAAAATCTTGATTAACTCCTTTGCCATCATAGTATAGAGTACCTAAAATTGCAGCAGCATCTCTGTGTGATTGTTGGGCAGCCTTTAAGTACCATTTTGCTGCACGATAATCATTTTTAGGTACCCCTAGCCCCTGAGAATATAAGACTCCTAGTTGAAACTGAGCATTTTTATGATCTTTTTGAGCTGCTAGTAAAAGCCAACGATAAGCTAAACGAAAATCTTGTGGAACATGTTTACCGTTTATATATAGCATCCCAGATTCATATTGAGCTTCATGATGACCTTTCAACGCAGCTTGAATATACCAATAAACAGAATCAATTTTGTGTGCAAGAGTCGACTGCTGGGCTCCTAATTCGGCGAGTGACATCATAGAGTCAATATCACCCTGTGTAGCAGATTTTTCGAAGTATTTTGCAGCTACTGTAAATTTTCTTTCGTGTAGCATTTCCTCAGCATAAATTTTTTGTGCTTCTAATGATCCGCTATCACCAGCGGCCTTCAAATACATTAGACCTTGTGCTCTATCACCTGTAGTCTCAGCAATAGATTCCAGTTCTATGAGTCCTAGTTTTAGTTGTGCTTCAGAAAAATTATGTTTTGCGGCTTGCTTATAAAATTGGATGGCTTTTTTTGGATCCCGTTGAACTCCATTGCCACGAAAATAAAGATCCCCAAGATGAGCTAAGGCATTTGGATTATTTTTACTTGCCAAGTCTTTTAAAATTTTAATTGCTGAACTGGAATTTCTCTTTAAAACATTACCACTTAAGAGCTCTTGGGCTAGAAGTAAGCCAGCGTTTAGATTACCTTCATTGAGAGAGTCAATAAGATATTTTTCAATCTTCTTAGCCCTTTCAGGAGAAGAGTTAAGATTTAGCAAATTTTTAGCTATTTCATATTTTCTTATTGAATCGGAGTCCGAACTTTGGTGGTCTTGATGTTCTGTTTTTGGGACTATTAAATCTTTATTCGATGGGGACGAATTGACGGTCTTATGGGAATTTAGATCCATTTTATGAGAAGGATTAAATTGGCTAAAAGTGTTTTTGTCTTTTTTGGTATCTAATTTCGTAATTTGTTTAGTAATGTGCAGTATCTTTCTAGCTAAAATACTTCCTTGGTCACTAGCCCGTTTTAACCAATATCTTGCTTCAGATAGATCTTTTTGAAAAGCTTTGCCCGTTAACAAATAAAGACCAGCGGAAATTTGAGACTGAAGATTATCTTTCTCAGCTGATTGCAAAAACCATCTCAAAGCTTTTACAGGATTGATACTGACTCCGCGGCCAAAATGGAAATTTGCAGCCAGTAGGGCCATAACATCAGGATGACCTTCCATAGCCATATCATAATAAAGATTATGATTAGTTTCATGATATTTGTACATCGCAGGAGCTTGGACTTTCATACTTTCAAGTTCTTCGAGTAACCCTTGGGATATGAGCTCATCTCCAAGTACATCTTGACTTGTTTCAAGAATCCAGTGTTGTAGTTGTGGGTCTGGCTGCAATTTAGAGAGGGCAGGATTAGACTCTTCAATTCCGCCACTTGCCGTAACAATATTGTGAAGACCTGAGCAAATAATTAATATGGCGAATAATTGTTTTAAGAAGGCTGAGATAATTCGAAATGGTTGTAGATACCGGTATTTAACAGTTGTATGCATACTAATTCTTCGAGCACAAATAGACCCTAGTGAATGTTTTAGTACAAAAAACTATATTTTAACTAGTTTTTTGTGATTTAAATCTGTTAATATGCATCGCGTTACCCCCTAGGGGCATTCAAAAACCTTCGGAAACACCGTTGTTTTGTCTCTTCCAAAGACCTTTCCCTCAATTATTAGTACAAAAAAAAAGAAATTTTAATAGGTTATGTAAGAACAATTCTAATTTCATACAAAAAATTATGATCAAAGCTAAAATTTGTCTTGAAATTCTTTTCATACAGAGTTAAGGTCATGGCACGGAAAAGATTTAAGAATTTTGCTTGAAGCTGTTCCAAATTTCCGGAAATTGCACGATAGGTGAACTGAGGTTGTTTTGTCGGTGCAGAGACAAAACGTTGTCATCGGACTAATTGCAAGATTAGAGTGAGGTTGTTTTTATGGAAACTATCGAAGTTATTGCTAAAGAAGTTGTTACAAACTATTACACGGGGGAGAAGTGGTTCCTAGTTAACATTGACGGTTCAGAGACTTATGTTAATGAAACCAGATATGAGGAATTACAAGGCAGAGAACAACGTTTGAAGCCTAAGCTTTCCTAAATGACTATCGTGCTTTTATAGTGATTTCAATCAAAATTAATTAGAGTCACATCGAATTCGATGTGACTTCTTTTCTTTAAATAACTCTGAATTTGAACTGTACTGACTCTTTTTCCTGATTGCTAAGTCGCCTTCCATATTACATTTTAAGCATGCGGGTAGTTGTTTTAAATCTACTTAAACTTTTTCATGTACTTTATCTACCAGCTAGTTTGCTCCAATCCATCCATATAATGAACAAAGTAAAACTATTAACCAAGTAGGAGACTTCCAGTACATTAATAGAATAAAACTGGCTAAGGCAAGAGAAAAATCCTGTGCAGAATGAATAGCTCCAGTCCATACAGGATCATATAAAGCAGCTAATAATAAACCTACTACCGCAGCGTTTAAGCCTGATAATGATGATTGTATCTTGGCATGACTACGTATATTTTCCCAGAATGGTAAACCACCATATATCAATAAAAAGGAAGGTAGATAAATAGCTGTTAGACACATGAAGCCAGCAAACCAAGCATTATTCAATTCCAAAATACTGGCTCCTAAATAAGCGGAAAAAGTAAACAAAGGGCCTGGTACGGCTTGAGT
>CAZYUV010000003.1:0-36872 GCA_964650625.1 uncultured bacterium | reverse complement strand
TCAGCAAATGGATTAAAATCTCCGCCGTCCATACCTAATTCCCGCTGTAAAATTAAACAAACTCAGAGAACCAATAGACATTACTTAATTTGTCTACGGCACATTTATTGTTATTCGACGATCCTATTCAGATTATTGATAATCAGATCCTAGTGTTTACCTTCTACTAGCAGTGGATTAGAACGAATAACCTCTAGGATTTTTTCCAAATTGTCATCGCTTGCGACTTTATTCCTCTGTAAGTGACCGCAATCGACGCATCGATGAACCAAAATCTGTGTATCACCTTTCATTATAACCTGTACTGGCCGCATGACTGATTTACAATTATTTAGACGATCGCCTGGATTAATATCTACATGTTTTGAATTTAGACACTCAGGGCAATGATTGCGACAACTACCCTTCAATGGAGGTACTTGATGAGAACAGACCAGACATGTAAAACTTTCATTACGATGAATGAACTTACGCGACACTAAACAACACCTTAATTATTTTTCTGATGGAGACGTAAAAACTTTAAACGCTTGATCACCCTTGAATACAGGCCAGAAAACACCTTTGGATTTCTCTGGACTTCTTGGGATAAGGTATTTAACCAGCGCTTTAAAACAATATCAGTTTGAGATTCCAATTGACGCTGTAAAAAATTCATATAGGACAATTCCAGACTAATCATTTGTTTACGATAATAATCATCTCGAGTGACTTCAAATTTACGTGAAAAGTGACCAAAATACTTAAAAGTATCCTTACCACCATGACTAATTTTATCGGACAGATAGGCTTTGGATGTTTTCACTGCATCGAGAAAATTAATCCTACCCCAACCCGTTTCTGGATCCCAACCTGTACTGCCCATATCTTGAGTCGACGACTGCAAAACTCGATAGACTTCTGAAAATCCAATGAATGGATCTATTTGCTTCATTACAGCCACGAGTCCACTTACAAGTGGCGCAGACATTGAAGTTCCGCTCATACGTCCGTAAACCGGTCCATTGATACCCTTCTTTAACGAGAATAAACGATAACCAGGAGCCATAAAATCAGGCTTTCTCAAAAGGTTACTACCCATCGAACTAAACGGAGCTCTTTGATCTCGTCGAGTGGTACCGATTGTTATTACTTGAAAGGAATTGGCTGGATAGGAAATGGTGTTATGACCTTGGCCACCCTCATTACCTGCCGCAAATACGGGAATAATACCCAATTCTCGCCAACGTGCTAAAGCTCGGTCAAAGAAACTTTGAGTCAGTGGGGCCGCCACAGGGAAGCCCCAAGAATTATTTATTATATGCGGATAATCATCAGTCTTCGGATTTCCATCGGGGTCTAACATCCACTGCATTGCCTCCAGTACCCGAGATGCAAAAGTTCGTAAACGTCTTTGCACTTTCTGTTTACCACCTTCCGAAGAAACTGGCTCTATAACCTTCGCCACCACAAGCTCTGACTTGGGAACCATTCCGATCTGCCTACCCGAATAATTACCACCTGCTAGAAGACCAGCCACATGACTACCATGCCCCAAATCATCTCGCATGCTATTGGATGGAGATTCTGTAAAGTCCTTATAAGCAAAAACTTTATTGTCAAACTCCTTATGATCAAGCAAACCCGTATCAATTATACCAATTCGGACTCCCTGACCTAATAAGCCTAAGTCATGTAACTCAGATGTACCTAGATCTAGCAGTGCTTGACTATAGCCCTTTACTTTAAATAATCCGTGGTCTAAATAAACTGGTTCATCAGGTACCACCTCTGCGATAGCAGGCATTTTGCTTAATTCATTTGCCAAATCTACTTTCATGACCAATCGAGCACTATTTATAAACCAATATCTTTCATAAGACTTGATGCGTGGACTCTTTGCTGCTCGGGGCCCAGCTAGTGTTCCGGAATACTCTCTTGTATCTAAATGTAGAATTTTTTCTAATTTTCTTAAATTCTCGAGCCCCCTAGTACGTAAATGATCTAGCTCAGTCACCGAGATGGCACCCACAGCTCGAGGAGCATTATCAACCTTCAGACGAACTAGAAAAGTTCCATAGAAATTACTGCAATAGCCAAAATAAGTAGTAAATAAAAAAACAACAAATCGCATTCTGATCATTACTTAACTACGTTTTCCATTGAAATTTGGTTGCGTTTATTTTAGGGATTAATTTCATTCAGATGACGATAAACTAATATTCTTTGCTAAATTCGAAACCATACTTGAAGGGTCTTTGCGTAATTTAATAATTGACGAACGATAACGCTCTACTAATTTATGATTTTGAATATACTGAATTGTCCGGTATTTAATATATGAATATCTATCTTGCAGTAATTGTTCGATAAGATTCGAAGGAATTTGATTGGGGGGCTTTCGAAGGCAACCCTTCATCAGTGATTGTCGAAAGTTAATATTACTTGAATTTATTACTCTCTGGATCCAAGGATCCTCAACTTGGCATCGTATTGCAAAAGCCATTTCCAAAGCAGCGGAGCGCTGATACCAATTCCATTTTTCATCCGAGACAATATTTAGAAGTGATTCCCGCTCTTCAAGTTGATACATTTTTGTAATCTTGGAATCAATTATTACGAATTGATCAATCCCATAAGCAATGAGGGCTACAAATCCAAGAAAAATCCAAGGAAGGAATAGGTTCAATCTATACAAAAAAAATCCTTATTGATACACTTTTGGCATGCTTAGACCATCGCCAATCTTTTATCTTGCTTTGATATTAATATACACAACCGCAAATTTCAGCCAATGTCATTTTCTGCTGAAAGAATCTTATGAGACAAAACCTGGCAATATTCGTCTAAGTGACTTGGGTCATCTCAGTTGTATAGAATCTACACAGCGAGAGAGTATCCAAGATATACTCGATTCCATTGGCTTAGGTGGTCTATTTCCGGGTCAACCAGAAAAGCAATTTGAAAAAAAATATTTGGAGCGAAAATGGAATCAGTTTAGCCGAGGTATTTTGCTTCATTTTACCGGCCCCAGCCTAATAAAATTAAGGATGCAAAGCGTCGCTCCCATGGACCTTGACCTCAAGAAAAGTGTACGTGAGCGTATTCTTAATCAATTACCTGAAGGAGATTATCGGATTGAATTCCAAAACTTTCCGCGAGTTGGTCAACTACCAGCAGAAGATTTAGATTTCGAATATGAAACAAATAGAGCCTCCAGAGGTTTAATAAAACTTAAAATCCGACATCAGGGGCGCTTACTCCGACTACTAAGTATTCAGTACAAAATACTAGCTAGAAAAACTGTCTTTCTAGCGAAAGAGGCCCTTATGAGAGGTCAAAACCTAGACCCTCACAAATTAAGTCTTCGTGAGCAGTGGATTGAACAAAGTATTGACGCCCTTCCTACTAGCTACTTCAGCGACTTGGTTAATCTAAGTCTGCGACGTAATGTTGCCTCTGGCGACATCCTTCGACAACGAGATATTAAACTGAAAACCCTAGTTCGCATGCAACAAAAGCTTAAAGGACTCGCGCAACAGGGGGGTGTCCGAATTGAATTGCAAGTTGTTGCCAAACAAAATGGACGTAAAGGAGACCACATTCAGGTTGAATCCGTAGACACCAAACGTAAGTTTACTGCCAAAGTAATCGACGCCGGCAAAGTTAAAATTTTGTTCTAACGGATCGGTTCAACCTGAACTTCCGATGCTAATACTGGAGCAATTCCAAACTTTCCATCAGCTAAGTCACTCTGAATTATGCCATCTCCGTCGCTATCTCTGACGTCATCAATCTTCTCTCCAGTAAAATCTATTTCACTTAGCTGCAAAGAATAGTTTTTCATTACGCCTTCAAAATAGGCCAACATGAAAGCAAAGGTACGAAGGTCACCAGTCGCTAAAGTCATCTCGCGCAGAGCACCCATAGTAGCTCCAAAGTTCATAGGATTTATTTTCAGAACATCTGATTCTTCGTGAGTTTTAAATGTATTTAGCCCTTCATCCCACATTTTATTTACCATAAAATCATAAGCTCTAGTGCTGGCACGATAAAAACGCTCTTCCCGAGTAACCTTAAAAGCCTCAAGAAAGGCCAACACCATCTGAGCTTGATCTTCCAGATTTCGATTTAAGAAATCTCCTTGCATCGACCTTATCTCAAAACTTGTTCCAATACCGCCATCAATAGCCTGCATATGGCGAACCATGTACTGACCAATAGCATAAATTAGATTTCCTGCAACATTACGGATTTCCGAATCATCGAAAAAATACTTGAATGCCTTCCCCAAACCTTGCATGACTAATGCAACATCTCGAGCTTTAATTTTACGAATTGGCTTGACCAATGTTGCGGTAGAATAAAGAGCTCCAGAGTTACGATCAAAATGCATTAATTCAAGATTTTTCAAAACAATTTGAACAAGCTCTTTACAGAGGTGACGAGAATTATAAGAGAATGGAAATTCTTGCGAATCATCAGGACCATCTCCAAAGACTTTACGTAAAGATAGCCTGTGAGGGTCACTCATTCCATAAAATTCGCTCAATCCGATTAGTAAAGCGCCCAAGTCTCTAGCATGAGACAAACGTTCTTTTACGTAATAGCTAGTCGGTGCACCATCTTTTTCATCAAATTCGACCATAAGTGTATTGGGGATATAAAGAAGTTGTTTTGTATCGTAATAATCCGCTGGAAAACTACGGAATTTAACGCCATCAAAACCTAATCCGTATCTTAACCAGAGCATGGTATTAACAATCTCATAAATAAGAATCTGAGACTTATAGCCGGCTCTAGGAGTCACCCCAACGCCCTTACCATGTTCTGCCTTTAGATAGTTACCGGCCAATTGAGCCTTTGCAAATATTCCAAAACCTAAATCTTCAGTACGAATATTTCTATTCATTTTTTTAGCGGACCAATGAGTCCCTTTACCACTTCCAAAATCAGGCTTCTGAGTAAAATGTGGATCACCAGAAACAAACTCGGCATAAATCGGAGAAATGTTTTCATTCCCATCGTATCCGGAGGCTTTCTTGAATAAATCCAATCTTTTATTCAAATATACTGCTGGCTCAATCTTCGAATTACGCGCCTTCAGATGAACCATAGGTGCATGCTTCATTGCCAATCCCATCTTGCTGTATAAAGCTAGACTTTCTACATTATAGCGGCCTATTCCAAACACCTCACGTACAAGAATTTCTTCGAGGTTTTTATTGTAAGCTATTCCTGCTGTGTCTAATTTGCGCGCAAATTCCTGGCCAGATTCAATGAGCTGACCAGCTGCAAAATAGGAGGAGCCACTGAAAGTTCGAAAATGTATAGATTTTAAAATCTCAAGTTGTCGCTCTACAATACGACCTTCAGCCGTAGGACGCTGGAAAGATAAGTCTGGAGCAACAGGTGGCTGTTTTTCGTAAATTGGATTTCCATAGGCAGCCTTGCCAGGAGAATTACCATGCTTCTGATAATGATGAGCAAAAAAATTACGCGTTCCATCTCTTTCAGAAAAATGATCGGCCTGCAAAGTTGGCACTAATAAACTACTAATTATCGTCAGGATTGAGATGCATTTCATAACATTCCTCAGTTCCAGGCTCCCCATCCTGCGATAGGAATTACCTCTACAGTTTCACCTTTTTTAAATACGGACTTTCCCTCAGGCAAAAATACAAGACAATTTGCCCGAGCCAAAGAACCTATAGCACCTGATGATTGATTCAAATTTGTATCTACCATGGTACTCTGACCCTCTATTCGTAGTATTCCTCTAAGGTACATATCGAATTTAGTTGATTTCGTATGATCTTTAATTAGAGTGGCAGTAACTCTGTGAGCCTGTCTTCTCCAGCCACCCAAGGCAGCAAGCGCGTGCGAAATAAAAAGTGTGCATGCAACAAATGAACTTACAGGATTTCCAGGGACTCCAAAAATAACACGATTTTCTCTAGTAGCAAAAATCAACGGCTTTCCAGGTCTGACCGCTACTCTATCAAAATGTATGTTATATCCTAAACTCTCCAAAACCTCTCGAGTATGATCATACTTTCCAACACTCGCGCCTCCAGAAATTAGGAATACGTCATGCTTTTCAGCATGGGAGAGTTTCGCCTTCAATAGATCAACACTGTCCCTAACAAAGCCATAGTCAGTCACATGCTCAGAAAATGGAGAAAGATATGATTCAAATAGTTCTCCATTACAAGATCTAATTTGACCATTACTCACCGAGTCACCTTCAAATCTCAATTCACTACCCGTCATAAGGTAACCCAAACTAGGTTTACGCACGATAGGAACCTGGTAAATACCTTGAGAAATTAAACAAGCAATTTGAGCCGGACCTAATAGAGAGCCTTGTTCTAAAAGACATTCCCCATTACGCAAGTCTTCACCTTTGTATCGTATAAAATTACCCAACTCCAAACCTTCTCTAAACTCAACATGTGCAGTATCCAACTCTATCGCATCCTCCTGCTTTATGACGCAATCTGCACCCTCAGGAAGGCTGGCACCAGTAAAAATTCTAGCTGCATTACCCTTAGGTAATACTTTTTTATCTTGTGAACCCGCTGCTAACTCCATTAATATTGGAAGACTTTTAGGTAAGTTTTCTAAATCGGATTTATGCACTGCATAACCATCCATAGCTGAATTACTGAATGCTGGGAAGTCTTCTCTCACCAATACATCAGCAGCCAAGGCATGAGAAGCCGCCTCACGTGTAGGTAAGGTGTCCGATGGACCAGGTTTTAATTTATCTGTAATTAGAAAACGTGCATCATCAAGAGACAGCATAAAATAAGCCTCCGTCATTGCTTTCGAATACTTACCCAATACTTGATTAGCTTTTTTAAGATGATTTTTTCATAAAAAAAATTAGGCCCACATTAAACGGACCTAAATTGCAGATTATGGAATGATACTAACGCTAATCTCTAACACTGTGTCTTAAAACAGCCTTATCTTTACTAGTTTTCATTAATTCAGTCAGCGGACCATCGCTAGAATCTTCTTCGGTAGTTAATAATTGCGATTGCTGAACATCAACAGCTGGCTGATATGGAATGGCCTTGAACCCTGATTTGGGCTTATTCAAGTCCAATGTAATACCTAATTCGGGTAATTTATTAATACCCAATTTAATGTTCGTTTGTGAACTAAAACTGGCAGTTCTGAATCCCCAAGCACTAATTAATTCTACTATCTTTTTAATATTATACTTAGATTTCAATTCAGGATTTGCATTAATCGCTTGTGCACAATCTCCACTTGTAAGATGTTTAACTAAAGCCGCCCCATTTTTTGAGCCCACCGAACCCGAACACTTTGAACGAACTAATTCAATACCATTCAATTCCTTAGTGACTTCTAACTCATCCCCATCTGCGACTAAATTGTTACTTACATTGTTACCGTTCTCTTGATTATTTGATTTCTCACTGCTAGATACTGGGGTAGTCTCTTTGGCTTGCTCATCCTCTAAGGAGTCTAACTTCTTTAAAAAATCTTCATCTTTATCTGGCTTGAGACCATTAAATCTAGCTCTCGCCCTTACATCAATCATTGAAGCAACTTCCTCTATTTGCTTGTCAAAATCAGGACGACCAGAGCTGAAATATTTTTCAGGAACTTCTTGCAGAGTATTTTTGATTTCCAACAAACGAACCATGTCAGCATCCATTTTCCCTACGATCGCCTGATTTTGGGAATAATTCTTACCATTCTCCTTAACCGAAGTCCTTAATTCTTCATATTCATTTAATAATTTATCAACTGCTTTCTGACCATCAAATTTCGACTCGATCTTTGCAGATTCATTAGAATCATTTTGTTCAGGATTTACGATCTGCGAATTAGGTACTACCGTTTTACCTTCGCCTATACCTTGGAGTTGAGGAATCTTGAGGCTTTGTAGCTTCGTCAATGGTGCAGCTATACCCCCAAAGCTTTCATCCATGTTCTGCCTCGCCTCACGCAGCTGCAGATTCTGGTCCGCCTTGAAAGTATTGATTTCACGTATTTTGTTGGCACTGAAGCCTCCGAGGTCCTGCGCGGCATTTTCAGCGTTGGAAACATGAACTGTTGATAAGATCAACAAACCTAGTCGCACGGGATTTCTGATCACCTTATTTAATAGACTAAAACCCATTACAGCCCCTTTGTTCCAGAAATTTTCAAAATAATCACAAAAACAGCAATGTTATTACTCTGATAAACTAAGCATAAAATAGTTGTAAAAATCGTCAAGCCCCCAAATGAGTCCGAAATCTTTTTCAACCCTTGGGTGAAGACTATCCAATACTCCAATTCACCGGCTTTAAACCATAGGCCTTAAGATATTCATTAGAACGAGAGAATGGCCTTGAACCAAAGAAACCATTATGGGCAGATAATGGAGATGGATGAACTGACTTTATGATGCAATGGTCTCCATTTATAACAGACTCCTTAGTTTGAGCATCACGTCCCCATAAAATAAAAACCAAATGATCCCGTTTCTCGCTTAAAGTTCTTATGACCGCATTGGTGAAATTTTCCCAACCTTGCTTACGATGAGAGCCAGCCTTCCCAGGACTTACCGTAAGAACAGTATTCAATAGAAATACCCCCTGAAGAGCCCAAGAACTCAAATTCCCATGCAAAGGTCTTTCGAAACCGAGATCATTCTCAAGTTCTTTAAAAATATTAATTAGAGAGGGTGGCGGCTTAGTTGGCTCTTGTACTGAAAAACATAAGCCATGAGCCTGGTTGGGGCCGTGATACGGATCTTGCCCCAAAATAACCACTTTTACATCATTAAACGGCGTCAATCGAAAAGCTTCAAAAATCTTCGACCCTGGCGGATAAAACCCTTTCCCTAATTCTTTCTGTTTCATCAGGAATTGCTTTAGTCCAACAAAATACTCCCTTCGAAACTCTTCACTTAAAGCATTCTTCCAGCTTGGCTCCAGTTTAGGATCAACACTCAAGAAAGCCCTCCTTGAAACCAAAGGTTTTTAGAGTTCTTAGCACTGTAATGATGACAAATGGCCAAAGCCAGACCATCTGCAGCATCATCTGGCTTGGGACGCTCCTCCAAACCCAAGGTGTTAGTTACCATATATTGCATTTGATGTTTTTCAGCATGTCCATACCCCAGAATACGTGATTTGACCTGTACCGGAGCATACTCCTCAAAAGGCACCTCGTTTTGCTCGATAGCCAATAAAATAATACCTCGGGCCTGTGCAACCTGAATCCCTGTGCTGACATTTTGCTTAAAAAACAACTTCTCAACGGAAGCTTGGTCAGGCTCATATCTACGAATTAATTCCTGCATATCCTCATAAATGATTCGCAAACGCGCCCCCATGGACAAGTTGGCCGCAGTTCTTATACAACCATAACTAATGCATTCAAGATCCCTTGGGCCGTGAGCATCTACCACCCCATAACCCACGGTAGCGAGACCTGGATCAATACCTAATATTCTCACAATTTTTCCATGGCAATTTCCATATCACTTTGGGACGCCTCAAATGATGAAAACACCTCTTGAACATCATCATTATCTTCAAGAGCAGTAAGCATTTTTATCATTTTGGTCACATCATCACCCTCTAAGTTCACTTTCAATTTTGCCCTGTAGACTATACCTGACTCTATTGCGTCTATCTCTCTTTCGATAAAATAATCTTGAACTGACTGAAAGTTTTCGGGCTGACAAATAACTTCGTAAGATTCCTCATCCTCTAACAACAAATCATCCGCACCCGATTCGAGGACATGTTCCATGAAATCATCTTCACTGCCCAGCTCACGAGCAAAAAGAAACTGACCAATTCGCTCAAAATTGTATGCAACAGAACCTGGCGAACCTAAGGATCCCCCATGTTTTGAAAAAATATGACGAACATCAGCCGCTGTGCGATTTTTATTGTCGGTCAACACTTCCACAATGATACCAACTCCATTCGGCCCATAACCTTCGTAGGTACCCTCCACATACTCGGCACCTTCCAATTCACCGGCACCTCGTTTAATCGCTTTGTTCAATGTATCGTTCGGCATGTTCGAAGATTTAGCTTTTTGAATGGCTGTCCTTAATCGAGGATTCATCTCAGGATCTGAACCACCCATTTTAGACGCTACAACCAATTCCCTTATTATTTTGGTAAATACCTTTGATCTTGCCTTATCTTGAGCCCCTTTACGATGTTTAATGGAGCTCCATTTGTTATGTCCTGCCATACTCTCGCCCTCTCAGTTGTTCTACACCAAAATATCCATCAAAGCAACATAATGAATTTTTACCAAGACTCAAACATATTTTTTGCGCTTGGAAGATGATTGAATCCCTAACATCTCTCTATATTTTGTCACCGTGCGCCTAGCTACATCAATCCCCCTAGCCTTCAGTAAATCGGATAGGACTTGATCACTTAATGGCTTTTTAGGGTTTTCTTCTGAAATTGCCTGCCCTATGATTTCTTTAATCCTTAGAGTAGAGATCATCTCGCCATCATCCGATCGAAGACCTCCGGTAAAAAAATATTTTAGCTCAAAAACACCTGACGGGGTCTCCGCATATTTACCATTAATAACCCTCGAAACAGTTGCTTCATGTCGGTCCACTCGCAAGGCTACATCCGCTAGAGTAAGTGGTTTGAGCCCTTTAATCCCCTTTATAAAGAATTCTCGTTGTATTTCAAAAATACATTTAGCCACAGAAAAAATGGTTTCTCTTCGCTTTTCAATACACTGCCTAAACCATAAAGCTTGATTTAATTTTTTACGAAGATATGTGAGCTCTTGCTTATCCAAACCTTCTGCATTTTGAATTTTCTCCTGATAGTACCTATTCACACTTAAATTAGGAATGTAGCTGTCGTTGAGTGTTATTACTAGTTGATCATCTTCGAAGGAAACAAAAAGATCTGGAGTGATTATTTCTGCAGTACTTACCTCATGCAAAAAACCAGAAGAAGGTCTTGGGTTTAAGCTGCGGATAGTTTCCACTGCGTTGGCAATTTGTTCAAAGCTTGCACCGGTAGCAGCACTAATTTCTTTCATCCTATTATTTCCCAAATCCTCAAGATGACTTTCAAGAATTTGACGAATCAACGAATCATTTAATTCTTTCTGATGATATTGAATCAACAAACACTCTCGCAAATTTCGAGCGGCAATCCCTACAGGATCAAAGCCCTGAATTAAAACTAAAACTCGTTCGACTTGGTCCTCATCAACCAGTAGGCTATTTGCGACCCGCGATAAATCCTCACTGAGATAACCATTATGATCCAAACTGGCAATTACATAGGACCCTATTCGTCGTTCCATTGGATTAATAGAACTAAGAAATAATTGTTCCTCTAAAATATCTTTGAGATTTCTCCTGCCAGCAACATAGTCTTCAATAGACGATTCTTCGGAATTACTACTGGAGCTGGTATATGCCCCTGAATAGTGATCTTGGCTCTCCGCAAAATACTTTTCGAAGTCCTTTACATATTGTAATAATTGAGTTCGCTCAGTCTCAGGCTCTAAGTAATCCTGCGAGTCTACATTATCGATTTTTGGAGAAACTTCACCTGCTTCAAGAACCGGGTTCTCCATTATCTCATGCTCAATCATCTCACTAAGCTGAGTTTGATTCGCCTGCAAAACCTTTACTGCCAACTGCAGTTGAGGTGTAAGTTTAAGAGTTTGTACTTGCTTCAAAGCAAGTTCTTGACTTAATTTCATAAATTTTAATCGCAGCCTAGAATGAGCGACCCATCAAGCTGAGTTACTGACCATCTATTGGTACCGCGAGTAGTTACGCAATTTGCTAAATATTCCGTGACAACCTTTTTAAGGACACCTTTGCCGGTTATAATTTCTAAATTAGTCGAACCGTTCAATAGAGATTTATCCAGAAATTGTTCCAATTCAATCAAAGCATCGTCACTGCTATGCCCACGCAAATCAAGACTTACCGAGAACGAAGCTTCAACTTCGATGCGCGACTTTGTCTTCTTACCCGAATTCCTTACTCTTGAATTCTTTCTTACAAATTCAAGCTCCTCTAAAGCAACTTGCATCTCCAATTGACCCAGACTAATCAGAGCCTCTGCTTTATCATGGTACACTTTTTGCACAGTGGCTTCTCCATTATAGCCAATTAGCCGAACACTGTCACCTTGCTCGATATTATTAATTGAGCTAAATTTGCCATGATTTTTAATAATTTCCTGTTGAGTTTCCTTCAATTTCTTCTGCTGAATTGCTAACTCTTCATCTCGCTTTTTACGATCCAATCTCTGTTTTTTTGCTGAACCATGCTCAGGTGCAACAATTTTAGACGTATTTTCAGTCAATTCACTGATTATCTTATGGATCTTACGACGAGAATTTCTCAAACTTTTTTGCAAAATACGTTCACGGTCATTTTGAAATTTTTCCAAACATTCATGACCAACTTCGATCAATTTTTGCAAAGCTTGCGTAAGACGCTGCGCCTTCTCTTGCAATACTTCCAGTTTCAATTGTTTCTTTTTTTGAGATTGCAATACTTTATTAAGTTCAAAATGTTTTTTACCTAATTTCTTACGAGCACGCTCAATAATAGATATCGGTAAATTAAAACGCTGTGCCAGCTCAATCGCGTAGCTATGCCCCGGAGTACCCATTAAAAGTTCAAAAGTTGGCTTGAGACTCTTTTCATCAAAAAACATGGACGCATTCTCGAAAGAACTACTCTGTTGAGCTAACTGTTTGAGCTCACCAAAATGGGTTGTTACGATTGCATAAACTTGGTTTCTTTCCAAAAAATGGCAGATCTCTTGCGCTAAAATATGACCCTCACGAGGATCAGTAGCATTCATAATTTCATCCACCAAAATCAAACTCTCAGAATCCATTTTTTTAAAAATTTTTCGCCATTTTCTTAGTCGGGCTGAAAAACTACTCAGGGAATCACTTAAACTTTGTTGATCACCAATATTCACTAAAACTTTAAAAATTTTGGGCAGCAAGCAATTTTTAGCAGGCACCTTTAATCCCAGAGCAGCATGCAAAACAATAATACCGAGCGTTTTCATACAAACGGTTTTACCTCCTGCATTAGGTCCCGATAGAATGACTATTCGTCTTGGTGGCTGCAGGACGAAGTTCTGAGATACTGGATTATCGATTGCTGGGTGTATCATTTCCGAAACTTGAAAAATTTCTGTTTCCAATTGAGGTCTGCAGGAGTAATTGAATGAGCCTACATACTGAACTTTTGCCTGACAAAAGTCTAGCCATCGTAAACATCTAACAACCTTACTAATTTCGGGTGCTAAAGCTAAACTATCCAAAAATAAATTTCTAACAATTCGATTAACCTCGCTTAGTTCAGCCTCCTGTAATTTCATCAATTGATTATTGGCATGCATCAAATGTGTCGGTTCAAAATAAGTAGTTTGACCACTTTTAGAACGACCGTGCCGTACACCATCGACACGACCACTGAAATCCGTTTTCCAAAGTAAAACTTGACGACCCATGTGCTCCACATGAATAGGCTCCTGAAGCATGGAGTGATACTGTGGATCGCGAATTAGATCTTCTGCCAATTGATGATTAGAGCGAATCTGATTAGTGATTTGTGTACGTATTTTAGTGAGCTGATTACTTGCTCTATCCAAAACTTCGTGGCCATCTCCAAAAACTTTGAAAATCTGCATACTGAGTTCCTCGAGCTGCTTACTAGGATAAATTAAATGAGTCCACAGCAAACTATCCCCCGGAATTTCATTTGTGAACGAAATATACTTTTCTAAATCTCGCCCCCATTGAATCAATTGCTCTTGGCTAATCTGAGGTTTTCGATACTCCAATGCATATAATCCATCATCCGTCGTTTCAGCAAAAGGAAATATGTATCCTTTGGAAATCAATGCAGAAGTCGCATCTAAAAGGTTTAATCGAGATTCAACCTTACTCGTATCAAATTCAACCGTCCATTTTTTAACGAGATCGATAGCTGTAACACTTTTCAAATATTTACAAAAACGCTCAAAGAAAAAGAATCCGTCTAATTCATCGGGAATCGCCCATTTTTCAGGATATGCAGTTTTCATACATCCATCTTATAACCTTTTTTGAATTACTTCACTGGATGAGATAGAAACAGAACTTTATTAAATATTCGAACTATGCCATCCTCCAAACCTTATGAAAAATCTTCAAGACCCTCATCGCCTAAGTGTAGCACCAATGATGGATTGCACTGACCGCTATTGTCGATATTTTCATCGTTCCTTAACACGCAGAACTCTTCTATATACTGAAATGGTAGTTGCTAGAACGATAATCGAGGCTAATAAACGGGGAGACCTATCGAAGTATTTAGCTTTTGACCCTTTTGAGAAACCTCTAGTTCTTCAATTGGGGGGTAGTGATCCCCAAGAACTTGCAGAAGCCGCCAAAATTGCTTTGCAATATGACTACGATGAAATTAATCTCAACGTTGGATGTCCTTCAGATCGAGTACAAGCAGGACGTTTCGGAGTCTGTCTAATGAAAGAACCCGATCTAGTTGCTCAATGTATGGAGGCTATTGGAAAATCTGTCAATGTTCCACTTTCCGTGAAAACGAGAATTGGTGTTGATGAACATGATACCGAAGAATTCTTAATTCGATTTATCGATACAGTTTCAAAAGCGGGTATAAGCAACTTTATTCTGCATGCTCGCAAAGCTTGGCTTAAAGGACTAAATCCTGCTCAAAACCGAAGCATTCCCCCTCTTGATTACAATCGAGTCTATGCCATGAAAACCAGATTCCCAAATCTGAAAATAGAAGTAAATGGTGGAATAAAAGAATTGGAAGAATGCCAATCTCAATTGGACAAGCTCGATGGAGTAATGCTTGGAAGAGCCGCCTATGAGAACCCTTGGATCCTCAGTAAAGTAGATTCTATTATTTTCGGAGATAAAGATCCTCACAAATCGAGAGAAGAGCTACTGAAATCTCTAGTACCATTCTGTAATAGACTCTTAAATTCTGGAATCAGACTCCATAATCTGGCACGCCATATGAGTGGTCTTTTTAAGGGTCAGCCGCGGGCTAAACGTTGGCGTATCCGTATGCAAAAGCTCCTCAATCAGAATCCTCAGAATGAAAACTTTCTAAAACAAAGTATCGAAGTGTTTTACGAGCCTTAATTTACAATTGGTCAGGCTCCACATGGTGCATCTGTATTTCTATTTCAGATATACAATTTGATAATTCATTTAAATCAACGGCGCTGGGCAGATATTTTACATTATGTTTTTCGCAATATTCGAAAAGCTCATCTTGCTCTTCAATATTCCCCAAAATTATTATTGGAAAATATTTACCCTCGTTTGCCCTCAATTTAATCACACAATCTTTCACTAAGTCTAAACCGAGACCGGTGTGCATAATAACTAGACTAAAAGCCTGTGAATCCAGAGTTAGAGTTAACTCTTCCGCCGCCTGCACGGACTCGATCTCACAACCCTGTAAGCAGAAGTAATCCCGTAAATAATTTGCGGATACTGCTTCATTATGAGCTAACAAATAACGAAAGGGTCTCGCATTGAGCCTTTTCATTCTAAAAAATGGATCATAATCCTGGGCCTGCTGCTTTTGATTACCGGCAAAAGGGATTGTCCACACAACCCGTGTACCTTCTCCTACTTTTGATTGTAAAGAAATACAACCTCCAGAACAGTCAGCGATAGCCTCTGCAAGCGATAAACCTAGTCCAGAGCAATGTCTTTTATCCCCAATTAGTTCACCACCGAGAGAGCCTTTAGTGGTATAAAAAGGGTCAAATACATAAGCCAAATTTTGGGGAGCTATACCGCGGCCATTATCCTGAACAGTAATTTCTACAAGTTCACCATCTTTACAGATAGATAATTGAATCCTAGGTTCTCTACTATCTTCTAAATTAAAGAAAGCTTCAAGTGAGTTTGTAACAATCTGCTTTAGTACCATGAAGAAATTTGTATCGCTAATTTGCAGAAACATATCTAATTTATCTTCACGATTCACCGAAAAATCTACAGATTCAAAATCTAATTCTTTACAAATTTGATCTTCAAAATCATCCATTAAATCATCAAGGTTGCGAGATGAAACAACCATGAATCCGTCTGTGTAAAGCTGGCTAATATCCCTAATCAAAGAAGTTGCTCGTTGAACCGTTCTTTGCATGGATTGCAAACTACTCAAATGCTTAGGATCATTAATGGAATTACTTAAAATTTCTAATCCACCTTGTAAGATCATTAAATGATTATTAAATTCATGATTAAAACCATTGATAAGAAGCTTCATAGATTTCATTTTTCGTTGGCGAACATGATTCCTGTTCATTTTATGACGCTCCGCCAAACTGTCTATTCTGGAGATAAGCTCCTCATAATCTGGTGGCTTCATCATGAAGTCATCAGCACCGTTAGATAAGCATTCTTTTAGACTCAAGTCCCTATCGACCCCCGACAATATTATGATCGGAGTAAAAGCAAATCGAGGAGTATTACGTAGAAATTTTACAATATTCAAACCTGAAACATCAGGCATCATTAAATCGAGAATAAATATATCTGGAGTAGCATCTTGAATCTCATTCGCGAAGTCGACATAGCTATTAACGGTGGTGATCTGATAATTCTTACATAGTTTCTTATAAAACAGTTTAGTCAATATCGAGTCATCATCTAGATAAAGAATTTTAACTGTCATAATTTTCTAGCATTCGGCTTTCTTGCGGCTATTTTAATTTTGATAATTATTTGAAGATCGCTTACTTACTTGGCCACTTGAATTCCATAACACAGATAAACCACGATATTCTTCGCGATTGTCAAACTTCTCAACTACTTTTTCGCTAGGCTTAAATCCTGCAAAGAGATCTAAGTAAGGAATATTTCTATCACTCGGTTTGAAAAATCGAAACCGAAATGAAGTATTTGACTCCGATCTTATAATCCTTCGGTCAAGCTCGGGGTATATCTGATTTAAGTTTAGACTTGGACTACTTAACTCAAAATCCACGAAAACTACTGAACTATTACCAATTCGCTTTACCTTTTCGCTTACAAGATGGTAGTCGCTTCTTTGAGAAGATTGCATCATGGCAACCTCAGGTATTCTCAAACCTTCACCATTAGCAACTTGCTTATGCTGTCCCCACCACATCGCAATAGTTAAACACGCTAAAGCGCTCATACCCAAACTAACTCGCTTCATAAAAGCGGAATACGAACCCATCTCCATTAAATAATCTTCCTTAGCTTTTGATCTGTATTTATCTAAGGCTATTTGAGCTGGCTTAGTTTTTGATTCCTCAGACTTATTACTCAAGTCTAGCTTCCCGGAAAATGTTTCTTCAATCTCCACACTATCTCTCGAAGCTTTATTAACAGGAGTCTTGGCATTCTTTTTTTCTGATCTTAATGAGTCAGGTAAATCTAAACCAAATCCATAGTTTTTACCGGACTTGCTCCCCTCTGTTTGTTTTAAAAGGGCACTATTGTGAGAGGTATTAAACCTTTTAAAGGTTTCATTCTTTAATCCTGAAACTGATTTATTACCCTGACTAATTTTCAGTTGATTACCAGTGTTCACATTATGTGCGTAATTTTCCTGGGCCTCGGGGCTAACATGAATATCATCATCCTTCACAACTTGCTTCCCTGGAATCTGGACTAAACAAGGTCGATCGGAGTTATCTTTATCAATATTAATTTCATTATTTGGATCAGAGGAGTCAAATTTTCTTAATTTTCGAATATTCTTTAATTGACGTGTCACGTTTCTCCGATCATTCCGTTGCTTTACCAATTGGCTCAGCTTAGTTAAACATCTACTTCTAAATCGACCAACTCTGTATAGAGTTAAATACCACTTGTAAAAGTCGGAACATCTTGACTCTTCAGAAAGCTAATATCTTAATATTTACATAAAACCTCAAATACTGACTTAGCTTTATCTATTTGCTATGCTAACCACTATGAATAACTCAACATTACTTGTTACTGGGGCATGCGGACTTATAGGTTCCGCAATGGTTCGATCGCTTCACCATCAATTTGATCGTGTAGTTGGTATAGATAACAACCAACGCTGTCAATTTTTTGGACCTCATGGAGATACATCCGAAATACGTCTATACTTAACCGAAAATATTGAGAACTACCAACATAGTGAACTTGATATTCGCAATCGTGATGGAGTCATGCAACTTATCAAGGAAACCAAACCCACAGCACTGATTCACTGCGCAGCTCAACCTAGTCATGACCTTGCCGCTAGCATTCCTTTTGAAGATTTCGAAATTAACGCCTTATCTACTTTGAACTTGTTGGAGGCAGCTAGACAATTCACTCCGAAGATTAATTTTATATTTCTCTCCACAAATAAAGTTTATGGAGATCATCCTAACTTGCTACCACTAAAAGAACTCGAAACTCGTTTTGAATATGCTTCAGAAACTCATAAAGATGGCATCGACGAATCCATGAGTATCGATCAATGCACACATTCTCTTTTCGGAGTAAGTAAGGTAGCGGCTGATTTGTTAGTACAAGAGTATGGAAGGAATTTTGGGATGCTTACAGTTTGCTTACGAGGTGGCTGCCTAACAGGCCCTAAGCATCGGGGCGCAAAATTACACGGCTTCCTAAGTTATCTTGGGCGATGTGTCGCACAAAATATGAATTACACTATTTTTGGATACAAGGGCAAACAAGTTCGCGATAACATCCATTGTAATGATGTTGTAAATTTAGTGCGCTTAATTCTAGAAAAACCAGTCATTGGGGAAGTATTTAATCTAGGTGGAGGCGCAAGCAACTCATGCAGCATGCTCGAAGCTATTAGTGCTTTTGAAGCAATTTCAGGACAGAAGTTAAATTTTGAATACAGCGATAAACATCGTACGGGCGATCATATCTGTTACTACTCAAACCTGTCTAAAATCAAATCAAAGTATCCTAGCTGGAGGATAGAAACAAATTTAGAGCAGATCTATGAGGAAATTTACCGCTCATGGGCAAGTTAATCTAAGTACAATCTCTTAAACAAACCTTATGCACCAAATACAGGTTTTAGCAATTCTCTATTCTCGACTAACCACTGGTAGGTATCTTCTACAATCTGATTGAGCGAATATTCAGGCTCCCAATTCAATACTTCATAACTAGACTTTCCATCCAAAAGTAGAACTGGAACATCATTTTTATGAGTTTTATCTATGGATTCTATGGAAATATTTTGATCGCTAATTTGTTGAGCCATTCCGGTTAGTTCCATCAAAGAGATACTATGTTTCAATCCCCCTGCAATTTGATAGAGATTCCGCTGGCCTACATCACTAATGACCCTAATTATAGATTCAACCGCATCCTTGATGTGCAAAACACCGCGCACCTGCTTACCACTGCCCCCAAATCCGAAATACTTCAAAGGTTTTCTGTATAAATGAGCGGCTAACCAATAAGTTAAAAAGCCTTGATCAACTTTGCCCATCTGCCACGGCCCGGCAATAACACCGAATCTTATGGTGCTTGCAGCGAGTCCATAAGTACATACATACTCCTCAACCAGCATTTCTGCCGCAAGCTTACTCGAACCATAAAGTGAACGATAGCCTCCATTTGTAGGGGTTTTAAGAGTCAAGCCCTCCAAACTCCGATAAGGCTCATTTTCTCGAGGGTCGCACCAGTGAAACCGCGTATCGCATTCCTGAAGCGGAATATCCTGCAACAAAGCCACGGGATATACTCTTGAGGTTGATATAAACAAAAATTGTGCCTTATTTTTTCGCGCCCACTCCAAGCAATTGATAGCCCCAGATAAATTAGTATCAAGTAGGTATTGAGGCGAAGAATCCATACCTGCCTGTACACTGGGCTCAGCTGAACACTCCACTATTAAGTCGGCCTTAATATCGTTCCATTCTGCAGGATTTCTCACATCGCCCTTGATAAAGGTTATTCCAGCTTCTTCCAGACGTGGTAACTGTAAATGTGACCCTTTTCTGATTAAATTATCTAAGCAGATGACCTGACACTTAGGTATCAAACTTTTTATTGCTAGAGCCAAACTTGAGCCTAGAAAACCCGCACCACCCGTAATCAAAATACTTTCAAATTTGAATTCCATAAATCAACCTAGATAACCCAGTTTTCTTAATCGCTCATATTGATCAGTGCCTAATGGAACTTTCAGGGAGGACTTAGGACGATATATATCTTGGTGACTAAAGCGAGGCTCATCTTTTAAATCTAAAAGTTCCGTTAGAACTCGTCCGTCCATTTCATAAGGTATGTCGAGTCCAAATGAATGTAACAAAGTCGGAGCTACATCTTCCAATAAAGCAGGAAACTTTAATTGTATCTTCTTGGCAGCTCTTTTTCCTGAACAGAATAAAATTCCCTCCATGCGATGATTACCAGAATGATTAACGCCAGGCTCATCCCAAAGCATATTGCGCTTAAACTCTTGACCACCTCTGGAGATATAAGAATAATTTCGCATGTTTAACACCAAATCTGGCGCCTTCCAGACAAATGGCCCATGATAGGTCTCCTCAGCCAGGAATAGTTCATCAACTACTCGATTACCATTGTCACGTAAACAAAGTAAATCTTGGATCAACTCTCCTCTTATCAAATGATATTCCTCTGAATTTGGCTCAATCCAGCCATGCTTAAACCGATCTCTGCGATGCAGATAGACGTTTCCAAATAAACCTGCTACGAAACATTTCAGACGTTTAAAGTCTAAAGCCTCAAAACTCTTCTGCTGAGGCGGCACCCTCTCTTGCCAAAATCTGAAATTACAAAGAAATGCGTAAATATTACGGGCAAAATACCCACCCTTCCACCCTGGATGGCTACACATTGCATCGGTTAGGGCACTAACATCAAATTTGAGATAGCCCAATTGAAGTAAATAATGATTCAGATAAATATCTTTTTCCAGTTCTCCGAATCCATGATCTGAAACCACAATTACAGTTGGTGAACCTCCTACAGCATTAAGCACTTTACCAATTGATTCATCTATTTTCTTAAACACATTTCGAACTACATGTTCGTATTTCCATCCACGACCACCAGTTACAAAATCCTGTTGTGCGTAAAACGCATGAAGAACTCTGTCGAGAGCAACCCAAACATGACACAAAACATCAGTGGGAAATTCACGTCTAAGATCCAAAAGCAAATTAGTCCTAGATTCAATCATAGAAAAAATCTGCTTAACAAAATAGTCCATATCCTCATACCAGAATGACATGACATCAATCAGAACCTCTGGATGATTTCGTAGAATATATTCCTGAACCCTTGGATTTGCACTAAGCTTCGCTACTGAGGGCGTATGCATTCCTCCCAGCATATAGCTAGTATCAAGTTTCATAGTTTCTGCAGGAAAACTGAGAGGCATATTAATCACGGCATTGCTTAAACCTGATTCTTCGAAGTAATCCCAGAATCCTCTGGTCTGTCGATCAATGCTTGTATTGAGCTTTGGCTCGTAAGCTTCTAGTGGTACTTCTCCAAAATCGAATATACCGTGCTTTCCTGGATTAACCCCACAAGCAAAACTTGACCAAGCCTGAGGAGTTAGAGGAGGAATCGTTGACAATAGCGGGTTATAACTACCATGCTCTGCAAGAGCTTTTAAGTTAGGGAGCTCTCCCTCGTCCATTAGTTGACGCGTGAGATAAAAATCAGCCCCATCTATACCAAAAATAACGCATTTTTCCACCTAAATCAGTGTAGCATGATTAATTGATTCCATGGATTTAAGCATTATTATAGTTAGTCACCAACACGAAAATTTTCTTTCTGAGCTTATTCAGAGCATTTCCAAACAAATAGATTTTTCTCGATTTGAAATTCTTCTTCTGCATAATCTACCGTCTGATTACAACAGTTCAATTCCAATAAAAACATTCACAAATCCCAAACCTCGGGGTTTAGCAGAAAATCTCAATCTGTTAATCAATAAAGCTCAAGGGCCTGTCAGTCTCATATTAAACCCAGACACAAAGCTCCCTAACACGTGTTTGAAAACCTGTTTGGAAACTCTCAAACCCAATCATATTTTGAGTTGCCCCGCTTTTGATACTGACGGTAGAAGATTAGTAAACCTTAGACTCTTTCCCACGCTAAAAAATATTTTCCAAGATCGGTTTTTAGATACCGATTCAAGATTAAAAATACAATCTAAATTGGAGCTTAACCCCAATGAAAACTGCTGGCTGCAGGGCTCATTTTTGATGGCAGATACCGAAATTTTTCGACAAATAGGCTTTGATACAAACTATGAACTATACTTCGAAGATGTTGATTTTTTTCGTAGAGCCAATCTGCGTAATATCTCTATACAATATCTTCAAAACGCTCATTACATCCATCATCACTGCAGGGCCAGCAGTAAAGTGTTCTCAGCTGAATTTTGGACGCACTGTAGATCTGCTTTTCGCTATTTTATTGGCTTTTAATTAATCTTTTAGGTAGCATCTCGTAGGACTATTTACCATACCTGTACCCTGAGCTCGATGGGACCTCACAATTAAATCAAACTCTCGGACGCGCCAATCGTATGCCTCATTAGTAACTAAAGAAGCGTACTCGTCAGGCCAAATAGAAATACTGATAGTGTACAACGAAGCTAGAAGATTCAGTTTTTCAAATTCAAATACGAGCGTAGCCTGCCCCCGGCAAAGATCTACACGCTCATCAAGCCGGTAGTTGTTAGTGGCCATCACCAGTAGACTATCATTACGAAAAAATTCCAATCGAAACAGAGGATTGTAAACTTCATCTAAATTAATCCGAACTGTCACCTCTATTTTTAATGTTTCTCCAGAACTAATCGTTTTTACTTCATGGTCCTCACCATTTAGAAGTCTAACAAACTCTATACTTATCTGATCAGCACTTAATCCTCTCGGAGCTGGTGGCAAAACACTGGGCGCATACAATCCCTTTTCTTCGCAACGCTTTAGATATTCACCTAAAACCTGATCCGTACTAGAATGCATAATGACTTGGCCACTTTCAAGTAGCAGGAGCTCATCACATAAATGTGCAATTTCAGACATATTATGTGAGGCAATTAACAGCGAAGCTCCCCCACGAATTAGATCTCGCATACGACCCATGCATTGCCGCTGAAACGCTAAATCACCCACTGACAAAACCTCATCAATGAGTAACAAATCAAACTCCTGATATAAAATGTAAGCAATCCCTAAGCGCATACGCATTCCGGCGGAATATTCTCTTACTGGGCGATGAATGAATTGACCGATAGCGGCAAATTCCAAAATAGTCTTCAATCTCTCATGTAAATGTGAGTCTGGATATCCATGACAAGCATTCATCATAAATAAGTTTTCATAACCGCTAAAATCGGGGTGAAATAGAAGATTAAGATCAATTGCTGTAAGGCATTTCGTCGGACGTTTTATTTCGCCCTCGAATGGTATTAAACCAGCCACAGCCTTCAAAAGGCTGCTTTTGCCTGCCCCATTATCGCCAACAATCCCAATAGCTTCACCTTTTTCAAGAGAAAAACTTATAGGTTGTAGCCCCCAGTGACTTTCTCCTTGAAACGGGTCTGATTGAGAAAATAAGGTACCAGCTCCTCTGGGAGTATCATAACGAACTACTAGATTAATAACCTCTAAGTTGGCCATATGTAATGCTATCAAATTCGAGCATGAACTGCGCTTATGGGATTTTTATTTATGATAAACTTTAGCGTATGTTTGCTGTAATTGTTAATCAGGAAGCTAAAGACTACACGAAAGAATGTCTGAACAGAGTCCTAAGCTATTTAGAAATACATAATAAACCATTCGAATTATTCATCCCAGATCCATCAGAAAAACCTTTTGAAGTTTACAAACGCGCACTTTGCTCAAGCAACTCAGTACTAATCTTACTTGGCGGAGATGGAAGTCTAAGGTTTTTAATTCAGACGGCGATGGACTTGGACATCAAAAAACCTATTGGACTAATACCAGTTGGTAGAGAAAATAAGTCCTCACGATGCCTTGATATTTCCCAAGATGTGGAAGAAGCATGCGAAATCATATGCCTAGGATTTCACTACAAAATTAGCATAGGTGTTCTCGAGCTTAGTAACGGTTCGATGCACTATTTCCACCACTCAGCCAAGGTTGGCTTACAAGCAAATATTCATCAGACGATACCATCGATTTCTGGAAAGGTCAGTAATAAAGGACTCAATACTCTCAGTTCACTAAGGCGAACCTTTTTTGATCGACCTGTTAAATTCGACGTTCATTATTCTACTAATACTCTTGTTGGAACAAGTCTGATTGTGGGCAACGGAACACTCTTCGATGAACCATCTGCCCCACTCATAAAAAGACTGTTAAGTAACAAACTTCAATCGTGTTTACTAACGAGTGACCAAAAAGTTGCTATTGCTGAATTTCTAATCCGAAATAAAATAGCTAATCACAACAAAATGAAACAAATCCAACAATTCAAATCTGAAGAAATACAAATTCATAAACCAGACATACCAATTCTTCTGGATGGTGATTATATAGGTGATACACCCGCCAAATTTAGTCATCTAATTGGAGCCTATCCCATAATTAGTAAAAATCACAAATTTGAGGCTAAGAGTAACAAATAAGATTAACTTAAGAATTGATCTAAAAGTTTAAAAACCTGAGCGTTGTTTTCACACAAATAAATTGAATCTCTGAATTGAGAATATCGTAAAGATCCTCTGAGGTACTCTGGCAAACTTTTCCTAACCTGCCTATAAATTCCTTCTGGTTTAGCTGCATAAGCCATTTCGAGCTCAAAATGATCTCTGGCTACTCTCAGTCGCTGTTTATCAGACCGAACTTCGGAGTAACTTTCCCCACTAAGATACCTCTGAAAATCCTCAAAAATCCATGGATTCCCAACTGCTCCTCGTCCTATCATCAATCCATCACAATCAGTCTCTTCAAACATACGAATGCCATCCTCGACACTTAGTATATCTCCGTTTCCAAGTACTGGGATATCTAAAACTTGCTTAAGCCTTCTGATATGTTTCCAATTGCAAGTTCCTGCTTCAAACCGATCCTTGCGAGAACGAGGATGTAAAGCAACTGCAGAAGCACCAGCTTTTTGACACATTTCACCTACATGCAAATAACTTTCCTCGCCAACACGAGGCCCAGAACGCATTTTTACCGTAATTGGAACAGGACTTGAATTAACCATGGATGCGACTAAATCATAAACCTTTTCTGGATGTGCCATAAGCGAAACACCGAAACCGTTGCTAGAAATCTTCTTGACTGGACAGCCCATATTCAAATCAATACTCATAGCACCACTTATTTCAACGATCTTCGATAGGGCCTTTTCCATAACCTTTGTCTCAGCACCAAAAACTTGGATAGAAAGCGGTTTCTCAAGTGGTGAGGATTCAAGCATTGAGAGAGTTCTGGGATTATTTTCTGCAACGAGTCGTGCATTCACCATTTCACTTATATTGAGGGTAGCTCCGAATCGACGGTAGAGAATGCGAGTCGCTAAGCGAGTATAACCAGCCATTGGTGCAGCTATTATAGGATAATCAAACTTGTGATCACCTAGAACAAAAGATCTCTTCGTCACTGAAACTTTTTGCAGATTCATTCGTAGTATTCTCTGACAATTAAAGCTAAGGTACAAGTTCTTTAGGAACTACCCACAAGCCAGTAAGGGCCAATTATGAACAATAAAATTCTTTTAAGTATTGCAGTCAGTACGCTAGTTATTGCTAACCCTAGCTCTAATCCCTACCAGTCAGATTCACGATATTCAATTAATAACGTACAGAATCTTAACATGGGGAATCATACCCAGACTGGACTCAGTGGGCACCCAAGTCATTTGCAGCCCAACCGAATGATTTCTACTCCAATCCCTACAACGTCTAATCACAATCTTGGCGTAATGAATAATTCCATCTCCAATAGTAACCTAGGGCCTCAAATGGGTTTTGGCACAAAACCAAGTGGAGGTGCATTTGTCGATCCGCAACTTTCTTTGGACAATCCATTTGTAGGTATGTCACCTCAAGAGTCAATGCTCAATCCAGCGATGCAAATGGATGCGCCAGGAATCACAAACCCGTTTAGTATTAAGTCACTAGTAGATAATGCCAACTCGAAGGTAAGACCTGGAGAGCTACAAGCTTTACAAGTAGCTGTACAAGCTTACACAGATGGAAATCTAGGCGATGCCCGTCGTCATTTTAGCTCTGTCACTGAGCGTTTCCCTGAGGGAGTGGCCACGGACCGTGCATATCTAGGCTTGGCAAAAATTGAAAGAGCTTACGGGGCATATGATGTTTCCCGACGCATATTGGAAGCAGTTATTCGTAAAAATCGAGATTATGAATCTATCATGTTAGCTCGAAGGTCTTACAAAGATTTACAGTCAGAAGTACAAAGGTCAGTCGCTGCGTCGAATAGAGATATGGAAGCTGCTTACGCTGTCTATAAACAAATTGGCTGGTTAAATATCTTTTCCAAAGTTCGCGCATACAATGCTTACAAAAATGCTAAAGCCAATTTTGAAGGAATATTAATATCTAGCAAACAGTTTGACCCTATTTTTTCGCAGATTAATATGACTACGCCCCTGCCTGAGGGTAATTTACCAATTAATGATGAACAAAATCCTGCCGATTCAGAGGTACCTGAAGAGATTCAAGCTAAAATCGATAATCAGTTAACCATTCAGCAGTTGTCGGATCAGACTACACCTTATACTCCGCCTAAGAAGCAGGCGACCTTCCTTAATCCTCAAGGAACTAATGGGTCTACCATACAAATAACTACTGATCAGTTTCTTGGTACTAATAGTTTACAAAATCCTACAGAGAAATCATCTAGCGCAAATACACAAAACATTACTACTCAGGATAATAGCGGCGATAATACGAAAAAAGAAGAGGCCAAGCCAATATCTGAAATGAGTATCGACGAGGCTCGAGTAGCCTACCTAGACATCTACGAAAAGTTAAAACAAGCACTGAAAGGCGACGATGCCAAGCTAAAGCAGAAATTACAAGTCGATTACCGAGCTGCACTACAACGCTACAACGAACTTAGAAACAAATAACCCCACGAATTGCAAAATTATTAATCAGCCTCAACTGGACTGATGTTCTAGCCAGAGTTTGTGTAATTTCTTATATTGCTCGATTTTAGCCGGCTTCTCGGAGGGAATCTTAAAATACCTACTAACCTCTTCTTCAATAATTTCCTCAAACTCATTACTTGAGAAAAAGTCGAAGCAAGCCTCCTCAAATTTTGCGCCCAGTGCCTGCTCATAAAAGGCATAAAAATCTCTAGTGGAATAATGTTGATCTGCCAAATCCTCGTACAAATCCAGCTTTTGTTGATAACTTAAATTTTCTTTATCAGCACGTGACAGTATGTGGAAATACTTCTCCCAGTCATGTCCAAAAGTTTTCTTTTTACGATCAGTACAAACCACAAAAAGTAACCAACGAACCGTATTCTTCACGAGATCAGGGAAGTAATAATGCAAACTTACTAAACTTGAATCCGGGTATGCATTGGCAAAATCAATTGGATGTATATCTCGATTTTCGGTTAATAACACTTCACAGGAGTTATGATCCCAACTATAGAAAGCATTAATTATTTTACAGATCTGTTTAACCTCTCGATCAATCTCAGGAGCTAAAAAATCCGGCTCCACTAACTTATAGTCTCCACGCAGATAACGATCGTGAGAAAACTCTGCTTCAGCATTGTAATGCATAGGAATAACCTGCGGACCCATTCCTACACAGCGAATAAACTCACTGTAATCAGTAATTGCCCTCTGCAGATTCTGAGGTTTAGCTCCGGATTTTTTGTATGCTATTTCCAACTCTTGAAAGTTCTCTACCTTCTGGACTCCTATCCATCCACCACCATCCTGAGGTTTTAAAAAAGAAGGGTAGCCAACAGCATCTCCGATCTCTTCAAGATCAAACATTTCGTATTCAGGGAATACTAAATCAGAGGAAATCTTACTACTAAATTCAAACTCTGAGTTGTCTTCTTGCGGAATAGCGAAAGTGGGCGGTATTTTGAGTCCTAATTCAAACATCTGCCCGTAAGACGTATTTTTATTGATCGAAAAAAAGGAACTCATATCATTTAATAGATAAGTTCGGTGCGAAACTCGTTGGAAGAAACTATTGTGGTGTGGATTCCAATGTGCCCCTCGATTGATGATAGCATCGCAAGTAGTTCGTGCCCGCAGCGTGTCATACGGCCTGCATTTAATCCGCCGAGTACACACCTCATGAATCTCATCATTCCATGGAATTTTGGGAGCTAAAGCAACAACCAACTTTTCGATAGTTTCACGAAAAGAAAAGGCGTTAGGGTCCATAACCCCGATAGTCTTATTGACCGTTTTCATAACTTCTCCAAAAAAATTCACCTGCTGGTAACGTAGGACGTTTCCCGCAGATATATACTGTTTCTAGATAAATACCGTTATTCTTCAAATAATTCTTCTTCTAGACCGTCAAGGTCCTCCAAAATTTCGTCTTCATCAAGCAGAATAGGCTTCTCAACTTCTCCCGCTTCCTCCAGTTGAGATTCAATATGGCCTTCTATTATCGCAGACAGCTCCTCGTCGATACTAAGTAGTCCATCTTCACAATACTCCTCAAACCAGGTCGCCAAATCTTTATCTAATTCCAAACCTACGGAAATCTTGCTCACGAGCTTCTCCTCTGACATAAAGTCTATGTCCTATTGTACTGAAATTTAACATCGAAAAAGGTCTAGACTCAAGAGTGTTACACATTTACACATCATTCTTGAACTAAACCTTGATTAGAATGAAAGAAAACGTCTATTCAGATGCAGAATGAGTGTAACCTTGATTTCTAGGATACACATCAGAACTATTCCACATTTGATGGAATTGCGTCTGGATTTCTTTTTTCTTGGTTGGAATAGCGTATTCCAATAGATCACCATTTTCACCAACCACAAATAATTTACCGTTGGTTAAGCGAATCATTTTGGGCTTAACAGATATTTCGATTTGCTTCAAACGATCAATGACTCGATTGTATTCAAAAAGACCTTTCTGCTTGCAAATAAAGTACAAAAAATCACCCTCTGCAGCCATAGTTTCCACTAATATCTCGAAGTCTAATAAATGAAATTCTAGATCTTCGTACTTAAACACGCGTCCATCTTTTTTCAGCATATACAGAATGGAATCACCAGCAACTAACTGAATAGTATTACGTGAAGGGTCAACCAACTCGCACCGCTCCGCATAAGTATCATAGTGAAACAAACGTCCCCAACTATCCAACAAAAAGAGTGAGTGACCGCCTTTAGCAACCATCACTTCAAAGTTTCTATCATATACGAGAGTCCTATTGGTATCACCTTCGAATACGGATAATCCCCCACTGCGTTTGAGCAAATACAATTTACTACCTGATGCAAGAATCTGTTGGTTAGGTAAATCACCATCCAAAAGCTGCAAACTCCCTCGATGAAATCTCCAAACACTACCATCCTGTCTCAGCATAAAAATACTGTCTGCCACTGCTTGAATTTGGATTATTTTATCTGGTAAATCTAATGGTAAATATTTACCCTCCGACTTTGCGTATACGATTCCATAATGATTCAAATAATATGTACCTTCAGCACTTGAGGATACGTCCACAATATTTTTAATATCGTGCTTAATCATATCTGCATGATGGAAACTTTGAGTTAACACAAACATTAGAAGGTATATAAAGCTAAAAGAAATTTGATTCATTGTTAATCCATATCATTAAAATAGATGTTTTTAGTAAGAGCCTTGGATTATACTACTCAACGATCAATCAAAAGGTTGCCGTGTATAGAGAATTTCTTGAGATTCCCCCAATTAAATCATCCTGGCTTCGTCTAGCCATACCGATAACTATTACAATATTCTGTCTTCGACGATTAGTCATTCTCAATGAAGGGTAAATCATGCAGTATTTTCGAGTAGGAATGCTCTACTTCCAGGAGCCATTTTCCAAGGAATTAGACTATCGTATATCACAACTAGAACCCATCAAAAGATCTGATGGTCAGGAAGTTCAAATTTTGGTTGAACATATCCCAATCCAGGAATATGGACTTAACCTGCCATATCAATATGACTTAGTTATTGATCGTGCATCTCATTACTTTAAACTAGGGATTTCTATACTGATGATGCTAGCTCACCGAGGAATAAGAGTAGTCAATAATCCGTTCAGTTTCCACTACTTTATTAACCGTAAAGATGTCGGCTATCATGTAGCTCATCAATTAGGCTGCAATGTACCGCCAACCTATGTCCTACCTCCTTGTAAAACTCCTTTCTTCAAAGAAGACGATTTTGTGCACCACCAGTTTTTTGACTGGGAGGAAATGATAGACAAGGTTGGTTTTCCATGTTTTATCAAGCCCGCCAATGGACGAGGTGCTCGAGGTGTCTCCAAGTGCAGTAATCGTATGGAACTGATGGAAGCTTACGACAAGTCTGGCAAGGAAATAATGGTCTTGCAATCGATGGTTCCAAGCGAAGTGGAATGGCAAGTACGATGTCTCTGCGTAGGCAAAAGTATCGAAATTGCGAAATATATTTTTCGTGATAACGATCAATCTGAATATTTAGATGATGAGGATTTTTTACCACCTGATATTGAAAAAAATGTAATCGAACAGACCCAAGTTATTTGCCGCTCCATGGGTTATGAGATGAACAGCGTAGAGTTTTTCATTGATAGCTCTGGAACCCCTTGGGCTATTGACTTCAATAATCCCATTCCAGACGGTCGATTAGAGGCTTTGGGACCAATGTGGTACGAGCGTTATCAAAATCAAATGGTGCAATTAGTAGTTAATGCTGCCATGGCACCCACAACACCCGATTTCATTCCCGATGTTAATAATTATGCCCAAATTTCCCGAGAAAATATCTCACGGAAAGATCGCTTTAAGAAAGCTTCAGATCTGGCAAAAAAATATTATGATGCCGAAGACTAAACCTAAATCGAAAGTCACTTGACAAAATATTCAAGTAAACATACTCTAGTTAGAAGCAGCCTGTGTAGCTCAGTTGGTAGAGCAGCTGATTTGTAATCAGCCGGTCGGGCGTTCAAGTCGTCTCGCAGGCTCTAATCACAACCCGCTAAATTAGCGGGTTGTTTTTATTTGCGGCTATTTATGTATTTATATTCTGCTGCACAGGAACATCTCCGATTAGAAGACAGCAGGCTAAACAGTGCAAAAATGAGATATCAATCCAATTAAACTTTGGTAAATATTCTATTAGAGGTTTTCCAAGGAAATAATACCTGTTGCCACTTTGTTTTCAGTACCCGGTACTGGTATCGCTTGATCCATCAATAATTGTTTGACTTCATCTGCAGTTACCTGACGATTCCGATTCTCTTGAAGCTTCTGAATAATAAGTGCGGCTGCCCCTGAAACATGAGGTGCGGCCATAGATGTACCCGAAGCTCGCATATAGTGACCCTCTTCATGGGCTATTGAATAAATCGCTGAGCCAGGTGCGGCTACATGCACCGTACGGATACCATAATTACTGAAAGAGGCAATATTATCAGCAATGTAAGCTGTCGCTGCCACTGAAATCACATTTTGATAGCAAGCGGGATAAACTGGATTCGCATCATTGTAATTCCCCTTATTACCGGCCGCAGCTACGACTAAGGCCCCTTTTTGGTTGGCATACTCAATTGCATCATGCAGCAACTGGCTCCAATTTGCTGCCTCGGGGGCACCGCTCCAAGAACAATTAATAACCTGTGCTCCATTATCTGCAGCATATAAAATACCTTCTACAACTGCCCTTCTACTACTTAAACCCCGAGAGTTGTGGGTCTTAACAGCCATGATTCGTGATTGCGGGGCCACACCATAAAAGTTAATCGTGGGCTCCCATCCTGCAATAGTGCCTGCTACGTGGCTACCATGTCCGTTGTAATCCATAGAGTCAGAATTCAGATTGAAGAAATTATATCCATGGATATCATCCACATATCCATTCCCGTCATCATCAAAACCAGACTTGCCATGCAACTCTAATGAGTTAATCCACATTCTATCTCGAATGGCCGAGTGATTGTGGTTAACTCCACTATCTACTACCGCGACTATAACACCGCTTCCTTTAAATCCATTCTGCCAGGCTACCTTTGTTCCTATTCTATCTACACCCCATAACTCTGGAGGCAATTGCTCTGTTCCCTCCTCAACTACAGGCTCCATTATAAGATTACTATCTTTTTCGATGTGTGTAAAAGTGCCTCCAAAGGTATTAAGTTGCTGACCATCTGAGCTTGAAGAAAAAACAACCCATAGAAGTTTCGGATGCAATCTAATAGCCCGAGGAAATCGCTCCATAAAATTCTCTAATATATTTTCCTCAGAAAACTTGATCATGAATTTACTTTTATCTGGAAGTCTCCCTCTAATATGCTTGTTTAGTATTTTCAGAAGCCTTGATCGAAATGCGGAAGAGGGTTGTAAATTATGTGCAGCATGGTCTCTAAAACGCTTTAAAAGAGAATAATATTTTTTTGGTAAAATTGGAGTTTGTTCAAGGTTAAAAGTTAAATTCATCCATTCAAAATGTAGGTCATCCTTACTCGAAATATTTAGACTCAAGAATTTAAGCTGCTCGACTATTTCCGAAATTGAAGCCCTCTGAAAGTCTTTAGCTATCGCAGACCCGGCATAAACTTTCACCAGCATTGAAAATAGAAATATTAAAATAGGCAATCGTATCATAATAAACCACGCAATCTTTGTAATACGCTTTTGAGCGTCAGGCAGCATACGCTGAACTCTTAAAAAAGTAAGTCTTTAATTGTCAGTTTTTTCAAAATATTTTTTTTCGATGGAGAAAAGGTACTCGAGACCCAAGGGCACTTCTAATTCCAGATAAGTTTCCCCTATATTCATCCAGGGCCCTATGTGATAAAGGTGTCTAGGGGTTGCAAGAAGCTCATACCAGTGATTTACTATCTTGATTGTTCTTCTGGTCTTGTAAGCAAAGCCTACCGGAATATTAGCTGCGAAATGAATTGCTTCGATTTCGCCATTTTCGGTTAATACTTTCTGAGACCAACCCTCCGCAGCATGAGGAAACATTTGTAGAAAATCTTCTTTTAAGGAAGCCTCCACAAGCAAAAATTCTTCGTTATCCTCTAACTGACTAACAGTCCGTTCTTCAGTCCAGACCAATGAATCTTCTTGCCTTAAATGCTTACCACGTTTGTAAGCTACGAAAGGATGTCTAAATCCATAACCCGGGATATCTGAAGACATAATGGCCCGACTTGACCTTGGAAACTCTCCCGTTAAGTAGCCCCTAGCCGAATCCTCGTTAGAAAATAATGTACTGGAAATTATCAAACCAAGTAAAAATATAGAAAGCCATTTTTGATAAATATATTGAAATCTCATAATCGCTAGGATGTTAAAGCATTAGTTATCATCTGTGAAAAGCCCATCGGTTATAAACCAATCCAAAAGTCTGGCTGGCGAGATAAACTTACAGTAGTTCACTCCTCCATCACCGATGAATTCTCCAATATCTTTGTACAATGTTTGATTCTGAATCTCATAGCTACCATTTGACCCCACTACCAGTGGATCACGATTGGATAACCAAAGAAAATTAGACTTGTACTTTCTCTCGCCTGCCACCCTAATTCTGTTTCCAGAATCGCGATAGCGATTAAACTGCTGCTCACTCAACTTTGAAAGCGCTGTTTCCATAAACTTCAACTGCATCCGTGAACAAGAATTACTAATGTATCGCGCATCTGCCCAATGAGCGTCTGCAACTGCCTTTGCCGACTTCATCTTACATAAGATTTTCTTAGGTGCCGGAGAACGAGAACCAAAATCACGTGGATTATTTGGCATTACCGTATACTTATACACATGAACCATGGCGTCACCGTTGAATGTCATATTAACTGATGGTTCTAAAACTGAAAACGAAGTCGATTTACTGACCTCGGTAACCTTTATTTGATAAGGATTACCTGATCCCATACCATTCGCAAGAATTTCATCTTGAACAATTTCGCAAACGGAATTATCCATTTGATTTAGTTCAAAAAATGAATCTAAAATAGGTGAACTGAATTCGTCGTATTCGCGAAGCACATTAAGGGTCTGTTCGCTCCTAGAATCAAAGCGAGTACTTTTGTGATAAGCAAGAAATGCCGCCGTCGCTCGGGCAATTTTGTTTCGACCACTCTCAAATCCAATATCAGCCGGCAAATCACCATCCATAATAAAATCCTCAAATGCAAATAAACTCTGATTCACTCCTTCAATCAATAGAATCAGTTTATTCCAATAAACGATTTCATTATTTAATACTTTTGGTTCGTAATCTCGAGCTATGTATGAAGGTCGTGTGATACCGTCCAGTTCGCCCGAAACAATAAGCAGCGGTTTTTCAAAAGACTCAAAATCTTGATTATCTGATCTAACTGAGCGTTCAAAGTAAGAAGAAAATAAAATCAAACCAGCGTATTGATTAGCCACTCTTCTAGCCGGGGAAGCTCCCCTGGAATGCCCGGAAACCCAAATATTATTATTGGGAATATCCTGCTCTTCAAAATTAGAAATATAACGCCTTATCCTTTGAATTCTTGCATTCAGACCACGAATTGAAGAGGAGTTCTTTTTGTAATTAATATTCGCGATCCACAATGGAAAATCAGACTGATATTGAATTCTTTTTAGTAAATCAAGATACGCTTCGGGTCCAATCTCAGGATGCGGCACGAAAACCATTATCTGTATCTCACCCTGCTTCTCTTTTAGGGGCTCAAGAAGAATATCACCTTTATATGATTGCTGAGCCTCTGGAGAATAAAGTAAGCCAGGTAAAAGAATCAGAATAATTAAACGAAATAAATAGCGAATCGAAAACATGACAAATCACCTTCAGTTAAACTTAATAAGTGACTTTATGAATAAGAATTCTGATCAAAAGGTCAATGATCAGTGATGAAACATCACGAACATGTGGAACATCCGGTTTTACATTCGTGTGCACTGCAAGATCTTGGTTCGGCTTGCTATTGGTTAATGGCAGACCCCATGTATTTCCAGAATATCCATTGGAATAACCGAGGTAGCGGAGAGTTCGGTGCTTTCAAGTTTCACGCGAGGAGCTACTCCCGCCTTATAAGCTTCATACCAGCGGCTGGCGCAAAGGCACCAGTGATCTCCAGGCTTGAGCCCAGGGAAGCCAAATTGAGGGACTGGAGTACTTAAGTCGTTGCCTTGACTTCTCGTATAGTCAAGGAAAGTTTTATCCATGATAGCGCAAACTGTATGTCGACCCGCATCGCTTTGACCAGTGCGACAGTTGCCATCGCGATAGAAACCAGTCATTGGATCACAACCACATACCACTAAGGGCTCTCCCAAAACATTTAAATCTTTTTGATTAGTCATACCATATATTTGAAGATTGCGGACCCAATACACAAGTGTAGTTCCAGTACGGATCCAAAATTTCAACAGTCTAAATTAAATTCCTGAACTTTTGATTTTAACTGGCCACAAGCAGCTAAAATATCAGAACCTCTTTCTCGGCGAAGCGTTACAGCAATACCATTAGATAGTAATCGTTTCTTAAAAGCAATCTGTTTCGTTGCAGAAGGTTTTTTGAAACTAGATCGATCGTGAGAATTCATTGGAATCAGATTTATTTTGCACGGTATTGATTTCAGTAAATTGACTAATCGATCTGCATCCTCCAGACTGTCATTTATTCCGGATAACAGAACATACTCAAAAAGAATCCGTTGAGACCTGGTACTCTTTCGGATGATTTGCTTACACGCAACCATAAGTTCACGAATCGGCCATCGAAGATTTACAGGCATTAATGAGTCTCTTTGCTTATCGGTGCTCGCATTCAAGGAGACCGCCAAACGAACACTAGTAGCAGACATGAGTTCTTCCATAGCGGGCACAAGCCCACTAGTACTTACCGTAATGTTTCGCGATGAAATTCCAAATCCCGTAGAGTCTGTAAAAACTTGAATACTTCTAATGATATTTTGCAAATTATGAAGTGGCTCTCCCATGCCCATGAAGACAATTTTGTTAATTTTATAATTTCTACTGACCGCATGGACTTGACCCACTATTTCGGAGCTTGTTAAGTGTCTTTTCAGCCCTTGAGTTGCTGTCAAACAAAATGTACAACCCATTGCGCAACCAACTTGACTGGATATGCATAAAGTGTTTTGGGTCTGTCTTCCACTTCCAGGAATTAAAACACTTTCTACGGTTTCCCCATCCTTCAGTTTCCAGAGAAATTTACGAGTTGAATCATCTGATACTTGTTCAGAGTGCAGATGTAAAGAATTGATGCAAATCGTCTCATGAATCCAGTTAGTTATGGACGCTCGTTTACCAAGTTTTGTAGATAAATGCTTAAAGCTCCTACCCTCCCATAAGTTTTTCATGATCCTACTAGAAAGATAATTGCTACGCTTTTCTAGAGCTAAGTCAGGTCTTGGGAAATCATCCATCAGTGTAGTTTCAGCTCTCAGCCTGGCAGCAAGTTCATTACCTGTAATATCTAGAAGATCAATTTTAACCATAATTCATCTCAAGGTTCTAAAAACGATTCATACAAACAAAATTTGTTCAAACCACGATCAACAAATTTTTTGAAACTGTAACTGGAGGTAGGATTTGTAGAAAAGAAGACAGCCCGTGGAGGATTCGAACCTCCGAATGCCGGAACCAAAATCCGGTGCCTTA
>CAZYUV010000002.1:0-39509 GCA_964650625.1 uncultured bacterium | reverse complement strand
GATCTATATCTTTCTTTAATTGGAGTTTTTCATCCATTATTCATCGGCCTTTTTTACCACTAGTGTACCGTTGAAGCCACCGAATCCGGCTGCATTAGTTAAAAACGCATTCACCTCTTTCTCTTCACCTTCCGGTTTTACATGATTTACATCACAATTTTTACCAGGTTTTTTTAAGAATAGAGTAGGAAGAACGAAGCTGTGTTTCATTTCTAACAGACCGGTAATTACATTAATAACTCCTGCTGCTGATAAAGTATGGCCCACATAAGATTTCATTGAGTGAACCAATGGTTTGCTAGGTAACACCGTATTTATGGCATTACATTCTGAACTATCATTTACATAAGTGCCCGTTCCATGAGCAACTACGACATCTATATCCGATTCAGATAAACCGCTGTCTTCAAGAGCTTCTTCCATTGATTGCGCTAAACCCTCACCTTGGGTGGGTGAATTAGTTACGTGATAAACATTATTGGTTGTGGAATACCCTAAGATTTCAGCAATTGGAGTGGCGCCTCGTTTTTTCATATGTTCTTCAGATTCAAGAATAAGGATGCCTGCGCCTTCACCCAGCACTGTACCCTTTCGCCTTGCGTCAAAGGGAGTACAAGAGTCACTAGGGTCTTCGGCATTGACGTAAACGCCTAGTTTCGAGAAGGTGAAACCACTCACGAAGGAATACTCCTCCAGACCCCCAGAAATCACAACGTCTTGGTCGCCATTTTGGATTGATTGAAAAGCTTCTCCGATAGATTGGACGCTACTGACGCACAGATTATTGATGATTCTTGAGGTACCATCTTTTTTGATTAAACTTCTTATATATCTATCGATCCAAGGTTGATAACCAAAAAAAGTCTGGCTTTTCAATAATTCAGTGTTGATGTCTTTTTTCATACCGGTCTTTAAGAAGCGCGATATGCTGTAGCCTAAATCAAACTCTTCCCACCGATCTTCGCCTTTGCCTTGAGGATAGTAATTAATAACACCATAAAGAAAATATTCGTCACCCGAATAAAAGTCTACGCCCAAAAACACGCCTACTTCCTCTTCATCTTGAGGATTTACTCCCGCCATTTCTAGAGCCTCTGTGAGCGCTCTTCGAGTAAAAACTGTTCTTCGAGCCCTGAAATATTCGACTTCCTTTTTCTCTTTTTCCGTGAAGCGTTCTTCTGGTACAAGCCCTACAATTTTTATGTCTAAATGTGACCAGGGCTCATGTACACGTAAACCTGTTTTCAGTGAGGAACAGTTGTCCCAGTACTCATTAGTATCTAAACCGTTTCCACAACATAAGCCATAGCCTGTAACAAAAACTCTGTTCATATAACCACCTACTTTTGCATTCCTTTGAAAAAGAAACCCATAAAATCTAGACCTTGCCCCATACCAACATCTCTAAAGGCCATAGTTAGTCGAGCTTCACTGACAACTCTATTGTTAACGCTAGCTTTAGCAGAAAATTTAAAGTTTGGATACATAGCAATTTCCTTTTTGACTTCTATATCCAATGTACAATCGGGGAATACTGGTTCTTTAAATTTAGCCCTATCTACCTGAATTAGTGTAGGAACGACCGGATCATCACCTTGCTTATGCTCGAGCATCAAAGCAACGCAGTGTTGAGCCATGGTCTCCAGTATCAAAGCCCCGGGCATTATCGGAAATCCTGGAAAGTGATCTTGAAAAACTTCCCAATCCTTGGTAACGGGAAGCGTTCCTTTAATTGTATCCCCGTCATCCTGAATTTCGAATTGTTGTAAAAATATGTAGCGCATAGTTTAGACCTTTATACCCTGTGCCATTTCAGCGATGATTTCATCCAATAACTCATAGGATACTTTTTGTATTAGATTTCGTTCATGAACCCAGTCTATAGACTCAGTTTGAAGAACCACAGCTCGTATTCCTGTTCTAAATAATCTAAATACATTTCGTTTACTGTATACATCTCGAATATCCATTACTAGCTTGTCAATAAATTGTTGATCCTCAAGCTTTTCTGCGACCCGTTCCATGATCATAAAATCGTAATCTTCCATGACTTTACGTTGGGTGTATGCAATGAGCCGGTCCTTTAGGCCCAATTCCTCTTTTTTGAGATTTACAATTAACTCAGAGGCGATCTCTTCGCCCAATTCCAGGAACATTTTCGGTTTAAGGCTCAGACGATGCTGTAAATGCCCAAAGAATCCATTGATCTGACTCATATGCGATTCCTGTAAAAAATCAGTAATATATTTTAGCTGTGAGTACTTCTTCGGAGAAACATAATCTGTTAGTTCGAATTCAGCTTCTTCAGATTTGGCAAGCACGTTATCAATGTTTTCTTGCACCATATCTTCCATAAATTTTAAAAATTTATCTCCTTCAAACATTGCAAAAATTTCATCTGTGGTGAATTTATCCATTTTGCGTTGATTATCCTTTAGAAAGGATGACATCGAAGCAATCAGAATTTCTTCTTCTGATAACTCATTCTTCAAAAGGCCCATAATTAAATTTGACTGTTTCTCCCAACTAAAGTTAGTAATCAGTCCGATCATATGCTCTCTACCAATTTTTATATATTGCGAGATGATTAATTCACAAAGTTCTTGAATTAATCTACGGTAATCTTTTCTGTAGTGATAAATAAAAATCATTAACAAATCTTTAGAAATCTCATGCTTCTTAGCAAGCGACTTAAACTTACTACTAAGTCTTGTACGAATATCAGAATAGGTAGCCTTGGTAGATTCAGGCAGCAGATAGTCTAGAAGATCATTAATCGTTCTAGGTGGTGGCAGTGGAAATTGAGTTATGTAATCGCGTAGTTCATCAATATGTGAATTAATTACAACACTAATGCTTGTTGGAAGAAAAATACGAATACATTGCTCAGTCATAGCCTTCTTAAGTTGGAGATCAATTTTGGTATTACTAGTAGGGTCAAAATCCTTAAGAATTTCTTCGAAATTACTAATAAGATGACTTCTGAAGGCGGTTTCGTACTGCTCCGTCACTTCTTTTGCAGTTGCTTTTCCTTCTAGTAAATCTATCCACTGACCAAGAGGGTGTGATCGGATTTCTTCTTCCTTATCCTGTAGGAAATCTCTAATATATTGAATTTGAATTTGCTCTATATCGTTGATGTCTTTCAACCAATAAAGAAGAATTTTGTTTCGCTCTTCATCATTGATGTCATTTTTTAATACATCTAGAAAAAGATTCCAATCATATTTTAATCCTTTGAATAATTGATCTAATTTTGATTCTACTTCCTTCGGGTCGAGTTCTTTATGCATTCGTTTAAGTTCATCTTTAACACATTCGTTAAGCTCATGTGTATATCGATCCCAGTCAAGGTCGAACTCTTCTCCGAGCATGAATTCGAATTGACGCTGCATGGTAACTTCCATGATTTCGTTCATATTATTTTCTACGAAGTACTTGGTGTAGGTCTGGCGTACATCGTGGTCGAAGTCGAGGTCATCAATGATACTGTGAAAATACAAAGCGATCTTTAGCGGAAATTCTGAGACAACGAATTGTTCAATGGCTTCATTGTTAACCTGTAGTCCAGAAACTCTTTTGATAATTCCAAAAATATCGTCGAAGTTGTTTTCAACGAATACTTGAATCATGGGGTCAGTTAGTCCGTAAGTTTCTATAAATCGTTCAACTACTGTGCTAGGCTTTGGTGTTTCTTCTGTTTCCTCTTCATCTTCCATCCGAGCCATAAATTTCTTCATGAATTCTTCTTGAACATCACCATCTAACTCTATTTCTTCTTCTGGAATGGCATCCATCATTTCGTTCATGTAATCGTTCATGTAACGAGAAATAATTTCATCAAGATTATCTTGCATGTATTTTTCGGTAATTTTTTGCTGCAGCTCTTTCATTTTTTCGGGATCATTGAGTTGCATTGCCTCCATGGGGTCATAATTCTCTTTGATATAGTCCTGAACTAATTGATTACGGAGTTCTTTATCAGCAAGTAATCTTTGAGTTTCTTCCATGGCGATACGATCGAAGTTGTTCTTCATGAATTCTTCTACAAGATCACCCTGTACATTTCCCATACCAATAGCACTTTGGATTTTATCTTGGCGAAACTCATTTGTGAGGAAAGTGTCTTTCAGAAATGCTATAACCTCAGCATCATCAACCAATTCACTTTGTCGATTAACCTCTTCTTCGAAAACGCTACCAATCTGACTATCGATTAAGGTTTTCATAAGATCTTGTTGAACGCTCTCATCGGCAAGTAATTGCGTTGCAAAATCGCTATTTTCATCTAGTAGCCCACGCTGTTGCACCTCTCTTTTAAGACTCACTTTATTTTCAGATATGAATTGGTTAAAGAGACCCACCTTGTCATCGTTAACCAGTTGCTCCATGAGACTTTCTTTTTCTTCGTCTGAGAGTACCATCTGTTTATAAATTGTGGATTTTTCCCGTTCGATAATATCTGCAAACAGAGCTTCTTTCTCTTCTTCAAAAATAACTTTAAGATCAGTATCTTCATCGTTGTCTTGTGAAAGTAGCTGAAAGCCTTGAGATAAAATTTCTTCTTCCATTAACTGCATCTCCCCCTTCATAATTTCGGGGGTGATATTAGCTAAGTTATCCCAAACAAATTGATTAAAATCCTTAATTGCCTCTTGATTATTAAATTCAGACTCAAATAGCTCACGTTTGACTTCGAGAGCTTTGTCTAAAATCTGTTGACGACTGCGTTCAACCATAACTTCCATTATGTCTTTCCGTCGACGATCAAAAATTTTCATCACCAGATTTTGATCTGGGCTAGAACTTAACTCGCTAATTACCTCTGCTTTGCGTTCTTCCAGTGTTTTGCGAATAATTGTGTCTTTGAGAACATCTTGCTCATCTCCATCAAGATAAAGATCAAAAATTTTGCTCTTGTTTTGATCTAAAAACATATCGAAAATACTACGGCCTTTATCATCGCTTTGAAGAAGTGCTTTAACTTGAAGTTGATTTTTGTTCTCTCCCATTAAAAAACGCTGCAAATTTTCGGGGTCATCCAGATTCATACGATCTTTTAGATATTTTTTTACCACGTTAGCAATAAGCTTTTTATCAGCAAAAAGTGATTGCATTTTATCAGGATCAATAGCATCAAATGAGTTTCGAACAATCTCCTGCATTCTGGGATCAGTGATATTGTTAGCTTGAATTTGCTCGGAAATTTTGTCTTGCTTAATTTGTTCGAAATTTGCCTGCAAAAACGATTCAAGTTGTTGAGGTTCAAAAATACGATCCGATGTGGCTTCAAGATCAATGCCAGCTAGTTCAGGATTCAATTGTTTTTTAACGATGTTGAAAAAATTCTGAACTTTCAGTCTAGGATAGGCGATTCGATCTTTTTCGCCTTCAGATAATTTGGCAACATTGGGATCAGTGTCGAGATCAAGCTCCTCAAGAATGAGATTACGCATTTGTTCGTTGGTTACTTCCCGTTGGATCGATGTTTGTATAGTGAAAAACAAATCTAGGAAACCTAACGAATCTAATCCGAGTTCATCTATTAGAAGTGTTTCTTTGGTTATATTTTCATCAAAACCTGTTATATCTTGCAAAGCTTCTACCAGCAGATCCATGATCTGCTCGTCAGTCATTTCGATGTTAAGGAAATCTTGCATTTAACTAACTTTCAGAGCATGTAGCCGCCATCAATATTGAACGTTTGACCAGTTATGTAAGTTATTTCTTCTTGCGACAGAGAAAATAAAAAGTTAGCGATTTCTTCCGGTTTTGCCGTTCTACGCATCGCTATTCTGTCGAATAATCCATCACCTTTCTTGTTACCTTTGACAAATTCCATCACTTGTTCTGTCATATCAGTTTCAGTAACCCCGGGAGCGACTCCATTTATCATTACCCCCGCTCGCGAAAACTCCTGAGCACCAACTCGAACTAACGCTTCAAGTCCCGCTTTCGAGGCCGCATAACTTAATTGCCCACGGCCACCCCGTTTTGCAGCTACAGATGAAATGTAGAACTGTTTACCCCGTTTCTTAAAGAACATGAAATGACCAACCTCCCGAAGGAAGATATAAGCACCGCGTAAATTGGTGCTGAGTACTTTATCGAATTCCTCATTTTTTCCATGTATGGTTAAGGCATCGATAGTGATTCCGGTATTGTAGATAAAAACGTCGATCTTTTTTCCACTGAATTCTTTATATTGGCTTAAAAAATCAGGAATTTGTTCCCCATTTGTTACATCAAGTTGGCCTGCCCAACGTTGTTCTTCGGGATAACTTTCAATCCAATCGGGTTGAGTACTGTTGTAAGAGATTCCTACTTTCCAACCATCTTTGAGGAATCGTTCAGCCGTGGCTTTTCCTATACCCCGCGAGCCACCTACAATTAGGCATGTTTTATCCATTATGCTTTCTCCAGAATTAAGCCATGTAAGCTGTTATTGAGCCCTTGTGATAAGACTAGGACATATTTTATATTGAGAGCTTCTTTTTTAGATGTGAGTTCAGGTTTTTCCGGGATACTTTCTAGATAAGAAGAAAATACGCTCTGATATTTTAAACACATGAGAGCTGTCGAAATCATTGCGCCTCCATTAGCGCATATTGGATGTCCGATGAATAATGAAGGTGTCAGTAGCTTAGTTTTACCATTTCCTCGAAGTTCTGTTAAAGCTGCGATTTGAGATTTGTCTTTATCAACATTGTCAAAAACTACGAGATCCAAATCTGAGAACTCTAACTGAGCTTTTTTAAGACAAGCTTTTACTACTTGTTCCACGGTCTCCTTCTTCAAATTCCTGCGCATATATACACCTTGAAAGCTCGTTTGATGAGATGCGAGAATTTGTGCTTGTCTTTCTATTCCAAGCGTATCGCTCTGTTCTTCGTTGAAAAGAAGATAGGACGAGGCCCATTCTGAAGGAAAGAAAAAGTTATCTTTCTCTGGAATTAGCTTGGCGGGCTCTTTCTTCGTGAGAGTTGGCAAGTCTGTAAATAGAAAATCCAGATAGTTTAGGAACAAATGATTTGAGGTTACGGTGAGCGTTTGTTTCAAGCGACCTGCTCGTATTTTTAAATAAGATTCGTGTAAGGCTGTAGACGATGAATCTTCACCGAAGTAGTTAGCGTTGGCACCTCTTAATTCCCAATCTAATGCTATGTTTGCGACACAATTGTTGGGTATTTTATATACAGGTACCATGGGATGTACAAAAGAAAAGCCCAAACCTATCTTACTTTCAAATGTACGTTTATCGTAAGTAAATTGCTCGTTTACACACACTCGATATCCATTTCTGAGACCGACTAATCCGTAATAATTATTCATCGTTCCAACATACAGTCCCATGTCTTTGCGGTAGTCTAGGATCTGTGGGAATTTTTCGAGAAGCATTTTCGTACAAATGTATGCATACCGAGCTTCTACGGGTCCATTTTTGACGCATTTGTTGTCAATATCGAAATCTTTGAATAAATCCCATGGAATTCTACCAGGAACATTATTTTTTTGAGCTTCTTCGATAACATTTAGAATGCCGCTCAAGGGGCTTTTCCCCTCGAAAATCGATTCAAATGTTTTTTCATTATCGAAACCGTGCCAAGACATTGAGTGAGATGGCCCTATATAAACCTGCTGCATGGAAACCTCCTTCAAGCAGGTGATCATTATAAACCTCTGATTTGGGGTTTGACAAAGAACAGTTCCTTGCTGCAATTTGGTGCAGAAATTATACATTTGAACGCTTGAAAGATTATATTGGAACAGATTCCTTTGTTCCACGGCAGATAGGTGACAAAAATAATCTTTTTCTATCAGAACTTGTCTGTAATCTCGATAGATTGGATGGCGGGTACGACTTTTGGTAATACATTTAGAGAACTGGTATATTTTTTTCTTGGCTTTTTTGGCTAGTTTTTTGCCAGCTGGTGCATCTCGATCCATTGGATTTGTATTAACGGGCTCTGTTTTCGTATTTTATTTCTGTCCACCAGCTTGGTTGATGTTAGTAGGTAGTACCTCCTTGGTTTTGTTGGCTTTTCGCCCTATTGTCCGATTTGTCTTATCCAACCACTCTACTTTATTACTTGTTTTATTGATTTCCGTTATTTATTTCTGGGATTGGCTATACGCTTGGGAAGGTCGCTTAGATATCATTCCATTTGCATTTTCAGCTTTCGGTATCAATACACTCCGATATATGCATGTGGTGGCTTACAGACGCTCTATTATTATTAATCGAGATGATATTTGGAATATTATCGCTTATCTCTGGTATCCACCCATTATGTTCTGTGGGCCATTGGAGAGATATCAAGAATTCCGCGAATACCATACTAACCAGCAACCTCGACAATGGTTAACGGGTTTAAAGCTTTGGGTTTACGGAATTCTGAAGGGAAGCATTGTATATATAATTCGAATGGCTATTGTGGAAGCTGATATTGATTTTGATAAAGCATCAGCTACCATATTGCTCATGAAAATATATCTTTTGGGTTTCACTCTAATGTTGAGTTTATCCTCTTGGTTTGATTTTGTAAGAGGATGGTCATTTATGATGGGTTATCCATTTAATACGCCAAATTTTCACCAAGTTCATAAAGTTAAGAGTGTTGCGAGCTTTTGGACTCACTACAATATTTCATTGACTAGATGGTTAAAACGTCATTTGTTTTATAGATCTTTAACTCAATTTCGAGCCCGGGATTTCGCGGCAGCCGTTTTTATATATTTTGTTCTTATTGGGATAATGAAAGATATGACTTCGGGTTTCTTCTTATGGGGACTTTTGCATGGTGCTGCAGTTTTATTGAATTTCTTATATATATATCTAAAGCTAAAATTTAGGTGGTTGATGATTTATGATACTCGCTATTTTCCGGATATTATAAAAATAGTGATGACTCATATATTCGTATTATTTTCATGGGCCTTGTGGTATCCAGACTGGTATGAGCAATATGCAAGACTTCTAGCGCGCTTTGGTCTGCAATTTTAGCGTAGTCAAAAGTTTTGAAAGTGGTACTTAATCACTAGATTCGTCTGCGGAAGATGACTGAAACTTCTGCAAGTAGGTGCCAGCTACAAATTCTTCTTTCATCAAATCGCGAAGATTTTCATAGTCTGTATACTCATCATATAAAGATTGATCAGGCATTTGGGTTGCTTCGAGGTGTGCCTGCAGATTGAGGACTCTATCTGTTATTTCTTGTGCCGATACACCCCATAACATTTTGCAATATGAATCTGTTGTTTCATAATGCCATCCGCATTGTGTTTGTAATCGACATGCAAGGGCCAAACCCACTGCTATGAATTGACGATATTCAGAGTTGGCATTACACCATTCATCAAACTGCTCGGGAGTTAATGCTCCTAAGAACGCTACTGCAGAACCTACACCACTCCACAAGTCTGAGGCTTCTGCTCCCTGGATTCGTTCAAGGTAGCTATTAATCTTGCTAGGTTGATCAGCTAAATAAAAGCCTAAACTCCTCCCTAACCCTTGTGCATAGGCTTTATGAAAATATGGGAACTTAAATTTTGGTATGTAAATTTGATTTCGATTTTTCGGAAATTCAAAAAATCCCTTTTGGAAACCGTAGCCATCCATTATTAACCAGCGTACTTCTGGGGGATACTTAGCTACGATAGTGTGCAAGTTAAAATTAGGTATCTCTGCCATACCGCGTCCAGCACCTAATAAAATCATCTCTCTGTAAGAGTTACCGAAGACTTCTATTAATTTATCAAGAAAATCTCTCTTAACTAAGGGAACGACGGAGGGTAAATAATTATCACTAATAGCAGCAGCCATAGCACTAGCTTCCAACTGGAAAGGTATTAAATCTTTTTGAGCCTGGTTTTCGTTATATTCCCTGTGAAGTTCGGCTGCTGATCGTGAAATCAATGCTCTATTGAGACTATTTATGTAAGTAAATACAATCTCAGCGGCATAGTCGCGATATGGACCTTCACTAAGGTCACTAAAAGAATTTAGAACCTTAACACCGCGATCTTCTTTATAACCCAACAAAAATCTATGAAGTTTACCCATACGAATATTGTAACCTGTTCCAGCTTGTTTCTAAAGAGAGAGAATTCTATGTAATGACTTAATTATATCTTCGCATTCGGGAACCAGCAAAATACAAGATGCATGAATCCATACAATTGTGACTGCTCTTTTGACTGATAAAGGTATGAATTGAGCATCCACTTTCATTAACCAATCCCAGTGATAGCGGGCATAAATGTAGGCAAAATTAAAGAGTATAGTTGAGCCCATTAAAAGCCCCCAAGTGAAGTAATGCCAACTTATGCCATGAAGTATACCCACTAAACACCAAAATAAACCGAGAACGATGATAACTCTTTTTGCACTAAAGTCTTCTATATTTCCGTAGAAAAGATACTCTCTTGTCCATCTGGAAAGTGACATATTCCAACGTGACCAGAATCCCGCCACAGATCTAGCCGAATAAGGTGCTTGGAAATTAGGTTTTTCAAAATGATAACCCATTAGCCAAGCGAAACCACGCGTAAAATTGATGTATGAGGCTAATCTAAAATGAATTTCCCATCCTATGCCCAAGACATAGACTATAAGTGGGAATAGTGTTATTTCTGAAAAATCTACTAAATCGGGAGTCAGTGCGGTTGAGCAGAATTCTGCGATAGCTCCCTGAAAAACCGCAATACTAAGGAGCTTAGCAGAGCCTTTGTAGTCAATTGATTTATAGCATGCGTGATTCTTGTAAAATTTCAAAAACTCTTGAATTTTCTCGAGTGGACCACAAAAAAGGATTGGAGGAAAAAATAAATAGGCTAAAATTTCATCCCATTTTGGTCCTCTGTATCGTAGGAAATTTAAATCATTAAATACATGATAGAACCTTGCCAGATTGTATGCTCCTAACACTAAAATTTCATATGGGAAGTATTCCCTTTGATCAAAGTTATGATTACTAACGAATAGATAGTATAGCCCCCACATGGCGAGCCACATGAAACCGTAGAATTGATTTCGAGTTTCAGATTCTTGAAATAGGTACGGCCCAATAATTAATAATGCCACCGGAGATAAAATTGCTAGACTTGTTGGAGAATAGGCGTAAACGAAATAAATGCCACTCAAATACGACAATCCCAAACGAATTCGGCCTGTAACTACAAAATGTACTAAAATTAAGGCAATAAAGAATAGCCAGTTGAAACTCTCAAATACCATAGATAATTAGGATAGTTAGCTTAGCGGATACAGTGCAAGCCGTTCCAAATTAAAAATCTACGCTTTGGTTGGAATTGAGCCGATAGTGTCTGTATGGATTTGTTTTTGTATGAGTTGAGTTGGTTTGTGTGGATATTATTTTCAAGTACTCATTTTCTGATTATTGGTGTTTTTTGTGGAAACCCTAATTCCAAGAGTATTATTAGTGCTGAAAATTTGAATGGTTTTAATAAACTGATTAAGCAAAAGTTTAGCTGAAAACAAAAAAGCCCCCCTTAGCAAAGGGAGGCTTATAATCATTTATTGATCTTACCAAAGACCTTGATCAGTTTGCTGATCTTCATAACCTTTCATGATAGTTTCTTCACGATTTAGGTTTACAGCTGGAGCTGGCGCAGGTACAGCTGGAGCTTTCTTACGTCGAGTAGCAGCTTTTTTTACTGGAGCTTGTACAGCTTCCTCTTTTTTCCTGCGTGGTAATCTTTTGCCAGATAACTTAGCTACGATTTCTTCATGAGTTCTCTTATCTTGATAAGCCTCGCGAATACTTTTTAGTACTTTGATAGCTTCAGTACTGAAAAGTAGAGCATTACGAGGACCTTTTTCCACTGGGATTAATTCACCAAACTCGCTAAGATACTTACGAATAGTGCTTAACCCAATACCGGTTGCTTCGCCAGCTTCTTTTAATGTTTTTAGTTTTGCCATTTTTAACTCCTTAAGTTAATTACTAGGTTTTTATTTATATGAACTTTATAAATCCAATATATAGATAGCTAACCTTAATATCGTCCTTATTGATAAGGGTATTAGCTATCTTTGTCAATTTAATAATTTAAAAAAACCTTTTTTAAGCAAAAAAAAATATTAAAAATTAACTTATAAACTACGATTTTGATCGGTTTTTTTCTCAAAAAAAATATTAAATTTTGGAATTTTTCTTATCTAAATACTTTTTGATGCCGCTTTTAAATCTTGGTTAAATACCCTTAATTATTCGGTTCAATACTGACAGTAGGAATGAACATCGAGAGTGAGGAGTTAACTACTAACAGTGCTCACGCTATTTGTTATGCAATAGGGTTAGCTTAGGATCATATTTATATTGAGGTAACTATTTTATAGTTGTCGCTAGCTTTAATTCGCCAAGAAGATGGATTAATATCGAAAATACTTTAAAAATTAGATTTAAATCTAATAGTTTTTGACCGAAAGACAACGGCTAGTCTAGCTAATTTATTTTAGTTAGAAGGTCATTTAAATCGCTATATTTCGAAATATTATTTTCAAAAATCTTACGATGAGATTCAAAGTATGGGTGAGATTTTTTTACGTGTTGAGTATATATCTATCGGTTTGCTTTCCAATAACAAATTCAAATTATTTTAAAATGTAGATTGGATGGTGTGCTTACTGAAATATCATCTGTAAGAGGCTGTAAGATGGATTTAGATATTTGATTGCAATAAATAAGCACAAGTCCTTTGTATCCGATAATATCCCAAAAGAACAGTTATATTTGATAAAATCTGCATTAATCTTGCATCTTCAGAAATTTTATGGAAATAGATCGACACCTTAGGCAGCAATTACAAAATAAAGAAATTCCACTCGGGGAAATTCTTAAAGATAAAGGCTTTATAAGCATAGACCAGTTGGAAGAAGCTCTCGAAGTTTCTCAAAATCGAGAGGAGCCATTAGGTCTAGTTCTTTTAGAGCTTGGCCATATATCACAACCTCAATTAAAAATTGCTCTTCAAGACCAAGCAGCTATAAAAAAGATTCAGAAAAAAAGGACGGGCAAAAAGCGCCGACTTGGAGATATTTTACGGGCTGCTGGTGTTCTCACTGAAGAACAACTTGCAGGAGCGTTAGAGTTTTCTGTTGCTCATGGTGTTCGGATCGGCGAGGCATTAGTTCAACTAGGCATAGTAACTGATGATGAATTAGCTAAGTCAGTAGGCGAGCAGCTAATGATTCCTTATATTAAGCTTTCTAAAACACCTCCAGACCCACTGATTATGGATAAAATTCCAGCAAAAATGGCTCAGAAACACATGGTTATGCCGGTGAAACTTGAGGATAATCAACTTTTTGTAGCCATGGTAGATCCTCAGAACATTTTAGTTGTAGATGATATTGAAATGTCTACGGGATTACGCGTGGTTCCTATGATCGTTTCAGAGAAAGATTTCAAGAATAGCTATGAAGCTCACTATGGTGAAGGTGCCATGGCGGACAGTTTGATTGAAATGATCGATGAAGCGGAAGATAGTACTTTGGAAGAAATGGCAAGTGAAGACTTCGATGAAAACTCCGCTCCCATTAAAACGCTAATGAACAAAGTGGTGACTTCAGCAGTTGAGCAAGGCACCTCAGATATCCACATTGAACCATTTGAGCACCAGTTGCTTATGCGATACAGAATTGATGGCATGTTACGTAAAGGTGCTGGTCCTTTTCCATCTAAGCTGGCCGGTCCTATTTCTTCTAGAATAAAGGTGATGGCAGGACTTGAAATTTCGGAAGTCCGCATGCCCCAAGATGGCAAGTTCAGAATGTCGCTGAAAGGTAAAGTTGTTGATGTTCGTGTGTCCACGTGTCCAGTATCTTGGGGCGAGAAAATTGTTATGCGAATTCTTGATCAATCAGGTAGTCGGTTACGATTGAATTCACTCGGCTTAGATAAAGAAAATTATGATTTGTTGCAGTATGGATTGGACTCTCCCAATGGAATCTTACTGGTAACGGGACCTACTGGATCAGGTAAAACTACGACTTTGTATTCTTCTCTAGTTTCACTGAATAAACCTTCAGTAAACATTCAAACAGCCGAAGATCCAGTTGAATATGATTTGCCCGGTATAGCACAGTCTGCATGTATTCCCGAAATAGGCATGACTTTTGGTAAAGTGCTTAAGGCTTTTTTGCGTCAAGATCCGGATATTATTTTAATTGGTGAAATTCGGGATATGGAAACCGCTCAAATTGCATTAAAAGCAGCTTTAACTGGTCATCTTGTGTTGTCTACCCTACATACCAATTCTGCTGTCGAATCCATAGGTAGAATGCTAAATATGGGGATTGATAGATTTTTAATTACTTCAGCAGTTCGAGTAATTCTTGCTCAAAGATTAATGCGTCGTCTGTGCGAAAATTGTAAACAAATTGATAAGCTTTCGAAGCGCGAGTTGATTGCTACGGGTTTTAATGATCGTTTAATGGCTTTCGATGGTGCCTCTGGTATGAATATCGATAACTTGTCATTATACAAAGGCAAGGGCTGCAAAGAATGCCTTGGTAATGGATACAAGGGACGTTTAGCTATTCATGAAGTCATGAAAATGACTGAAAATATGGCGATTGCGGTTAATAAGGGTTTATCTACCATAGAACTAAAGCGCATTGCCAAGGAAGATGGCATGATGTCATTGCGTGATTCAGGTTTAATTCGTGCGCTGCAAGGTGTTTCTTCAATAGAGGAAGTAAATCGTCTGACGGTGAATGAAGATAAACTGGCTGCGACCGAAGGAGAGGAAGATTTGATTGATGAAATATTAATCAGATCAGGTACGTGGAAACTTACTACAAAAGAACTTTATAATCGTAAGAAAGAAGGTAAGTATGTTCCTGGAATGCCCGGCCAGATACCACCGTTCTTTTTATCGGATGACGTAGTTTCTATGGAAGCCGAATTAGATAAAATGGAAGCTAATGAAGCCGGTATTTCGACTGGCTTGGAGTCAACTAGTCGAATTAGTCAGTCTTTTGATACAAAGGTATTTCATGAAATTCTGACGGAACTAAAAAGTTTTGGCAAGACGAATGTAATGGACAATACTAGTTTGAGTACTCCCGATGCAACAGGTCTTCTACGTGAAGCGGCGAATAATTTAAAATCCATGCAAACCGTAAGTCCGGACGGATTAAAGGTTCATATTAAGCGTTTGTTTGAGAAACTTGAGTACAGTTTAGAACTAATCAAATTAAGTAATGACGCTATTGAGGTTTCTAAAAAAACTATCCCTTTACAGCAAGCTGTTATCAAAGACGTTTACAATAAAATCCCGAAGATTTGTTTTAACCTTTCAGAGCGAATCAACAGCAATATTGATCCGAAATCTATAAAGTTTTCTAAGGATGTGAAAGAAGTTAAATTCTTACATTCTGCCGATTGGTCTGTTCTTAAAAAAGCTTTTATTTTAGTCTTGGAAAACCATCTAGAGTTTCTAGGTAAAGGTGGAGCGCTGAAACTCAAATCGAGAGTATTTAATGACGAGAAAAGCAAACGAAAGAAACTGGAATTTGTTTTTCAAGATAATTCTTCAAATTCTTCTAAAAATATGGGTAATGAAGTAATCAATGCAGGCTTTAGTACGCACAAAGGGCGATTAGGTTTGGGCCTTCACGTAGCCAAACGCATACTAGAGCAACATGGCGGCGTTTTAAGTATTCAAATAGTCTCGGGAAAAGGTTGCCAGACAAAATTAATTTTTGATCAAGAATAGACGATTTAATAATTGAATTGATGCTTTAACAATCTGCGATTTTCTTCAGTTGGTTAAGCAATATTTCGGATCAGAAGGTTTATTAAAATTCCACAGAGGTACCTTACTGATGTTACTTGGAGAAAGCTATGCTTTACATCAGGCTAATAATAGGTTTATTAATTCTCACAGTTACTGCTCATTGCAAATTTGAAGATGTAAATTTTTCAGGTAGTGTAGCAGTGGATTTTCTAGATACAGAAAATCAAAGATCTCATTTTATTAGCGGTTCTCGCAATATCGAGGGTATGGCGAGTTTTGATCTTAGAAGTTTGGAAATTTACCTTGATAGTGAATTATCAGGAGATACCGTTTTTTCAGCTCAGATGGATTGGGATGGAGATTCCAACCCAACTTTAGAGTTGGCGTATTTACGTTTTCAGAATGCTTTTGGGCGTGGGAACATTTTAGATGTTGGAAAGATAGTAAATCCTATTGGTAATTTTATACGTCGTAAACATGCGCAATTCAACCCACTCTATGGAAATCCATTAATTTACGATTACAGAACTAATTTACGTTCCGACAGTTACCCTACTAATACTACTGAAATTTTAAACTTAAAGAATAGTGTTATTAGAAATATGACGCATTCACGTAATAATATAATCGATGGCGTTTCCAATCAATCTAGTGTGGATGGTATGCCACTATTAAGTCCTGATTATCCTACTGGGCTAATGTATTTTTCGCGAAAGAATAACGTAGATTATTACTTTGGAATAAGTAATAATTCATTGAGTAATCCTGAAAATATTTCCACCAGTAAACATAAAAACTTTTTTGTTAAATTAGCTTATGCTGGAAGTAAACATTCGCGCTATGGACTAAATTTTGCAGCGGGAAGCTATTTAGATAATCGCGTACCGTTTCCGGATGGATTTTCGTCCGGAGATTACCTTCAGCAATTAATTGGCCTAGATTATTCTTACAAACGAGAAAATTGGAATTTGAATGCAGAAGTTATTTTTAACAAATTTGAGTCTCCAAGAATTAGCGAGGACCTTGAAACAACGGGTTACTATTTGGAAGCGCAATATTTTTGGGAGCATAGATTCTATGGTGCAATGCGAATTGGTGGTTTAATTTTTGGAGATGTTTCTCCTATTAATGGCAGTAATACATCCTGGGATGAGGATATTGATCGACTGGAGTTTGGCCTAGGTTACTATCTAAACGAAGATATTTTAACTAAGTTTTTTGTGCAGAATAATAATTCTAATAATGAGAGTGTTAAAGATAATTTGTTTGGATTACAACTCAATGCGGTTTTTTAAGATATGAAAGCTTTAATTCAAAGAGTCTCTTCTGCCAGAGTTGAAGTTGACCTATCAATTACTGGCGAGATTGAGCATGGCTTTCTTATTTTACTTGGAGTGGAAGAAGAGGATGCCAAGGAAGATCTCGATTACCTAGTTAAAAAAATAATTGGATTGAGAATTTTCTCTGATAGCGCAGATAAGATGAACTTGAATATCCAACAAGTTAATGGTTCTTTATTGATTGTCTCTCAATTTACTTTGCTAGCAGACACTCGAAAGGGTAACAGACCGTCTTTTAATAAAGCAGCAAATCCTTCCAAAGGTTTAGAGTACTACGAATTGGCAGTAGAGAAATTTAAGCAAAGTGGAATACCAGTTAAAACTGGTACATTTGGAGCCAAGATGAATGTTAGTCTAGTGAATGATGGACCCGTAACTATTTTGCTAGATAGCAAAGATCGTCAACGGCCTAGAAATTAAATTAGTTCCTGTATTGAAAGTATACGTCGAAAGCATTGCGAGTACTTCCATTAGTCATATTAACTTTTAATCCATCCTTGATACGATCTCCACTAGATGTGAAACCAGATTCTCTTATGCGTTCAAGATCTATAGAGTCAACTCCCGCTTGAATAAGACTTTTTGGCATTCGATCGGAATTAACTAACATTAATGAAAAAAATATGCTGTCATTTTTATCAATTTTTCCATCTTTATTTTCATCGTATTTCTTGAGTTCCTCAATACCATCTTTGGCTCCGTTCTGATCGCCAAAAAGTTCTCTTCCAGAATCAATTTGGCCATTCTGGTTTTTATCTAGGGCTAATGCGTAGTCGTTTCCTTTTACAAAGGAACTTTGTTCTATTGCTTTATCTCCATTAAGATCAAATCTAACTCCATCATCAATACCTGTTGTTTGAACTCCATCATCTCCCAAATCTAAAACCAGTGGGTCTGCTTCGCGTCGTATAGAAAACTCTTTGTTTGTTAGGTCTACTTGTAGATTTCTTTTTTCTAATTCGATTGTTTCTCCCTGTATCTCGAATTTAATTTCATGATTTACTATTTGATTTATTGTATGGGTATCGTTAGAGTCATTTGATTCTCCGAAAATTATTTTCTCTAGGTCACGAGCTTGTTCGAGTTCATGTAACATTTGACGAATCTCAGCCTCTTTCTCAGAGTCAGATAAATTATGAAGTCGAACAAAAGTGGATCTATCAAATTGATCATTGTCTGTCAGTTGATTCTTTAGATCTTCTAATCGTTGTTTTTGTAAGCCATGATTCTGATTTTTTTCGAAATATTCCATAATTTCAGTATCAGTTAATCCACCCGGCTGCACTCTGACTTGTAGTTTATCCTGTACCGAAAAATGATTTTCAGATTGTACTGACTGTGCGATTTCGTGGACTTTTTTTAAGGGCTCAATTTCAGCTTGATTTTGCCATTCAAAAGAATGGTTGGAGAGATTTATAGATACATCCATGTTACACCTCTACAGCAAATCCGTTTGCTGCTTTTCGATTTCTTACTGACGTTTTTCTCGTTGTTTACGAGTTGTTATTATTTCAATTGGTATATCGACGCTAATTTTTGTGTATCGAAGTTTTTTTTTGTTCAAATTTGAATTTGATCACTGACACTCCACAAAAATTCCCTATTGTGAGATGTTTTGAAGGGGTAATGACCTGTGAATTTTTCAATGACTTGCGCTTAGGTCTATAATTAAGTTTGAGACTATGAAGCAGCAAAACAAAGATAAAATTGTCTCCAGAAAATCGGTTTTTCAGAAACGATACCGTGTACTTGACCCAATGCGAGATTTTCCGGGTGGAACTATTTATATGGGTCTAAATCGTGATGATAAATCCAGAGTTTATCTGAGGGTGTATCACGGTGTAACAATTAAATCCGATGAAGACTTTGCGGTTTTCGAAAATGAATTTCTGAAATATCGTGACTTATCCTTCGATGGTTTTCAGAAAGTTCTGGAGATTCTGAAAGTAAGTATCGAAGGAATTAAAAATCCAATTCCTGTAGTAGTTTTAGAAAGACCTAATGGAATTACTGCAAGACGTTTGCAAGCAAATTCTATTGATCATCAAGTACCAATTAATGAGGCCGCTTTTCTAATATCTGAAGCTGCAATGATTTACCGCCGTGCTCTTTTAGAGGGGATGGCAGTTTCTGAAATTTTTCCGCAGGATCTAATGTACACGAAAGAGGGTCATCTTGTTGTAATGCATTTACCTCTTTTAGGAAGTGCAGATGACTCTACTTTTTATCCCAAGAGTCAGCAAAAATACTATGCTCCTCCTGAACGTTGGGAAAATGCCTCACTGGAAGTTACTGAACAAGTTTTAGTTTATCAATTGGCTAGTTTATTTTTTCAGCTACTTGAAGGAGAAACGCCTTTTCTGGGAGATGAACAAGAGCAAAAACATAAAGAAGAAAAGTCTTTAGGATTAGAGGGTATTCCTAAGGCAGCTGACAAATTAATACTAAAGGCCTTGAATAAAAAATCAAAAAAAAGGCCCGATCTTAAGAAATTTGCTTGTGCTCTACGTTCATTTACTAAACACAAAGCTGTGAACACTGCTAACGGTAATAGCGCAGGTTTAAAGGGATTTTTGCTACTCGCATTAATAGCTGGTGGCGGTTATATGGCATATGAAAATTCCTTGCTTGGAAAAAAGAAGAAGAAAAAGTCTCGAAAAGTTGTACGGGAGGTAATAGATTCAAAGCCACGAAAAATTCTCGTTGAATCAGAAATCGTTGAAATCGAAAATATGTATTTGTTTCAAGAGGTAAGTTTTTCAATGGGAGATGAAGAGTGCAGTTCTGATTGTCGTTCTGTCCACGAGGTCGAATTATCGGATTTTTATATGGATCAGTATGAGGTTAGTAATCAAAATTATTTAGATTATGTTGAGAAGTCTAAAACAGCCCCTCCTGGATTAAATGATAAGCCTGAATATAATCTATGGAAGAACGGTAAACCTACTGATCGAATAATGAATCAACCAATCATGAACATCACTTGGAATCAAGCGAAAGAATATTGTGAATATTTTGACAAGCGCTTACCAACAGAAGCCGAATGGGAATTTGCCGCTCGGGGTATCGAAGGGCGACCCTATCCATGGGGAGATGTTTCGCCTGACCCTGAACTTGCTCAATTTGAATTTGAATGGCTTGGTGAAGACACATTGTATGAAGTTGATTATTTCAAAGCTGGCTCCACAGATGAGGGTTTATTTAATATGTTTGGTGGAGTTAAGGAGTGGGTGTCGGATTATTATGATGCGAAGTATTATTCAAACTCCGAACCGAAGGATCCAAAAGGACCTGAGGAGGGTACTAAACGTGTGGTACGAGGTGGTGCTTGGGCTGAACCGGCCGATCCTGTTTACATTCGTGATGCGAGGAATCCCGAAACAATATCAGAGCTAATTGGCTTTAGATGTGCCAAAACACTTGTAATCGCTCCACCTCGGGAGATTTGGATAGATAGTGAGGGTAACGAAGTGCCTCCACCGGTTGAGGAAAATTTAGAGGTAAAATCAACGGATAGTACGACGCTGTTATCTGATACAACTAACTCGGAGACTGGTAATATTCAAGATACTATGACAGAGCAAGCTGACGCCGAGTTTGCAGAAGAGGACTGGGAAGGTGAACCTGAAAGCTGGGAAGACTAGTAAAAATAGCTTTCTATGCTAACTTTTCTCAAAAGCCTCTAATTCTTTGGTATAGGTGAAATCAACTTTATTCAGAGCATATCGATAAGCATTTTCCGGACTGATTTCCCCTTGTTCCAGTGAAAGCTTAATTGCCTCATCCATAGTTTGCATTCCCATATTTTTTGCGGTTTGGATGTATTCGTTAATTTGATAAGTTTTTCCATCACGAATTAAGGCGGCAATAGCGGTATTTCTAAGCATTATTTCTTGTACCACGACACGACCACCACCAACTTTCTTGATTAATTGTTGTGCAACAATTCCTTTCAGGTTTTCAGCTAGATTTACTCTCACTTTAGCCTGATCTTCAGAACTAAACATGTTAATTATACGATCAATAGTTTTTGCTGCTGAGTTAGTATGGAGAGTCCCAAATACAAGATGCCCAGTTTCTGCAGCTTCCAATGCAAGGGCCGTTGTTTCTTGGTCGCGGAGCTCCCCAACTAAGATTATATCTGGGTCTTGGCGTAAAGCAGACCTTAAAGCATTGTAAAAAGTTAAGGTGTTTGTGCGCAATTCGCGTTGCATAATCTTACTTTTCTTAGGAGTGTGTACAAATTCAATAGGGTCTTCAATGGTTATCATGTGCTCATTACGCTGACTGTTTATATAGTCCAGCATGGCTGCCAGTGTAGTAGTTTTACCAGACCCAGTGGGACCAGTTACTAAGATTAGCCCATTGACCTCTAAACACATCTTTTCAAAGACATCTTTAGCGCGGAATTTTAGATCATCCATACTAAGAATATGTGATGGAAGTATCCTTGCAACAACGGTACATCCTAGCCTCTCTTCTGCTGCATTTACTCGAAGTCTACATGTTCCAGGAATATCGAAAGCCATATCGGTTTCTTTTTCAGCTTCGAATATTCTTTTGGAGTCTTCATCTAGCATCTGATAGGCCATCGATAATGTGTCAGATGGTTTTAATTTAGGCCATTGAATCTGGTGAGTCATGTGTCCATGAATACGAAAAATGGGATGATATCCTACTTGTAAATGAATATCAGAGCTGCCTTTGTGATTTGCTTGCCTCATGATTTCAACAGCGGATATAGGGTAAGTATTTTCTATGGTCCTTACTTCCGTTACCTGCATTTCAGAACCACAGTGATGGCACTTAATTGCTCCAAACGGGATAAGCTGTAGGCAATACGGGCAATTTTTAGTCTCCGGCATATCAGCTTTAGCTTTTATAAGCTCATCTAACTTAGCTTTAGCCGCTTTTTGAGCGTCAGATTCCATATTAGGAAATTTTTTATCCGCGAACTGTAGGCACTTCTGACCGTAGGCTTTGATTTCAGGTCCGTAGGCGCCTTTAGTAGCACTTTGCAGAGTGGTATACTCTTCAATAGATTCTACCGTCATTTGAGATAGCATAGTCTGTAAGATTTGACACTTTTCTTTCGGTGAGGTCGCGTCGGTTAGTTGATTAGGCCAATCGCTCATAATTAATTTCCTATAGTTCAGTCCTTCGAATATTCAAATTTTAGCACTTACGATTAGGTCTCAGCTAATATGAAAATGAGTCAAATACTTTTCTGGAGATTTTAAGGCTTTGACTTCCATAATAGTATTTTTAAAATTGAAGTTTTCCTGAATAAATAATTGACCATTTATAGTGATCATTTGCTTATAAATTTTCTCCAAGCACAGGCTAAAATTTGTGGCTTTAAGTCTTCCACTCTAAAGCTTCTGATACAGCAGGGAATTGTTCAACAAAAACTTTTCTACAGCCTTCTGCAACTATCATATGCTCTTTCTGGGTGCCATGAGCAGATCTTAAATCAATATAATGTATCCAAGAACGACAGGAACCAGTCATATATATTTTGGTAGGCGTACATAATGGTAGAACCATTCTTGCGCATTCTTTAGCAACATCATTCTCCAACATTTTATTATAGAGTGACAGTGCGGAACTAAATAATGTATCCATTTGATCGTTGAGTGATTCAACTAATTGAGGGTCTAAATCATCTGTAGAGTTTTGACGATTCTTTTTGTCTTGCTTTCTAAGTTCCGGTAAATCGATACTATTCCCTAAAGCGGTACTAGCAGCATACCTTTGTGAAAACTCTTGGAATGTAAAACTTCTATGTCTTAGTATTTGCGCTGCAATAGCACGGGTAGTTTCAATCTCTAATGTCATTGATGATTGCTCAAAAACGGACCAATGGTTATGCTTAATGCAATATTTTAACAGTCTTGCATATTTTTCATTATCCTGATTTGAAGGATTAGAAACTCTAGCGATATATGCCATTGTCTGTTCTGCATCAGGTGTGATACTTACAAGTTTTACAGTCATTTACTAAATCCTTTTGATTTGTTTATATCAGCTTCAGTGAGTTTTTATCTAATAACTCGTAGTTGTGAAATAATAGTTCTAATTTGATCAGCCGTCTAAAGATAATCTTGTTTGAGTAATCTCTCAAGTATCTTTGTTATCCGATTTGCTAGCGATTAATACTAGTCGAGAACTCTGAGAACTCGAAAGCCTATTTCATTATGACGTTTGGAAAAACCTTTATCCGGCGTTATAGGCTGACAATACACTATCACCGATTCAAAACTCCCACTGCAGAGACCAGAAACTAATGTATTGGATGCCACTCCTGGTAAGCGATAACCTTTTCCTTTGTAATATTGTGCTGGAAATGGAGATACTCTTTCAAATAGATTGCCATAAACATCATATAGTCCCCAGGGATTTGGAAGTTTTTTTCCAACTGGTTGCGAACTACCTTTAGCATTGAAGGGATACCAAGCGTAATCTTTCATAGATTCTGAGTTATCACCATAAAAATAAGTTGATTTTGTGTTTGCTTTAGTCGCGTATTCCCATTCTTGAGGCGTGGGTAAACGATAAAGTTGTTTTCCGGATTTAGTATTTAGATAGTCTAAAAATCTAGATATATCTTTCATACTAATATTATCTACTGGGTGATCAGTTGTTTTATTAGTACCTGGGTTATAACCCAAATGTTTTTCAAATACTTCTCTACGTATTTCATAGCTAGACAGAAAAAATCCATCGATTGCTTTTTCTTGTTTGATCAGTGGATCAAAAAATTTCCCTGATGGAATAAAATTAAATTCGATTTCTTCCTCTATAAATTTTGAGACTTTTTGGACTTCGGAATCATTACTCAATTCAGGTGAGGCATATTGAATTGCCAATCCATTCTGTTTGACTGCTCTTAGTACAACAGATTTCCGATTACGAAACTTTTCAGAAACAAATTTCAATGCAAGACCTTCTTGGTCCAAAACTAAATTGATAATTCCTAAGTCATTCCATAATTCAGAGTCCATTGCTTTGTACGCTTCGGGGTCTTGTTTGAGTGCAGCAATTACATAGTCACGATCTCCTCGGAGGCCCTTAGATAAAAAGGATAAAATTCTTCCATTAATTTGTAGTGCTTCGAATATGAATGAAGGTTTTTTACGTAATTTTTCATCGATGAATTTCCAGGGACTTTTCAAGGTTTTTATTGAAGCTAGTGCGAGACGCCTATTTTGTTTGTGAACCGGCTCCATAATTTGAAGAAGTGATCCGTCAGCATTTAGGGCAATTTCTAATAATTTGATACTGAAAATTTCCGGTACGTACTGTTTGCTTCTAAGAAAATTAGCGATGTGATTATCTGAGAAATTAAATCCACATCGATAATTGCCATAATGAGGTATTACCTGCATACCTATTGCCTGACAATATTGCTCTAGTTCGGAGCCAAATAAATCCCAATTTACCTTCTTGTTTTTGTGAAAAATATTCCAACTTGCTATATCTAAGAGATTACTGCGTTTTCCTTTTTTACGAATAAAATATGGAGTATTAATGGATTGGAGGGGATGATTTGAGAAGTTGAAAGATGCTTGTATTACTTCTTCGATTTCTCCATAGCTTAGCTCATCATTTTGTATTACCGTCACCAAACGGTTTTCATCGTCATAATCAAGTTTATAAATCTTTGCTTCTGGAAGGTATAGCAATTGGTCGATGTTTTGATTTCGAACAAAAAGACTCTTATTTTCGAGAAGCATTAAATTATTAATGCTTGTGTCCACAGGTTCATATTTATGCGTATGAAAGTCAGTGCTTACTAAGAATGTCCAGACTCCATAAGTAGTTATAATTATTGGTATTAAAAAATAGTATATGTTGGCAGGCCGTTTTGCTTTTTTAGAAGTTTTGAATAAATTGGTAATGTTGAGAGCGTATAGTGTTTGGCGTAATTTATCTGATGAAAGTGATGTGATTATCTCCCCCCCATCAATATTGCATCTACGCTTTGAACTGCCAGTGTGAACAATTAGAGGGCTGTTTTTTGTTATCCAACAATGGGTACTGATAATTAAGCCAAATAAACTTCTAACCAAAATTATATTTTTTTCAAAACTTAAAAGACTTTGCTGAAACAAGGGTAAAGGTGAGTAAAAGCCAAGATGACAGCCTGACCAACTTGGGGACGGATCTGTAGGTTCATATTTGAGCTTCTTGAAAACTTCACTTCTGTAAAAATTAGCCAGAAGCTCTTGTTGTTGAGAATCTTTCGATTTGTAGAACAAAAGAAGGCAAAAAAATCCACCAAAAATAAGTGTAGGAAATACTCCCAGTAAACCCATCAGATAATAGTGCTCAGCAAAATAATAAAAGACAATTAAACTGATTAATACATCAGGTTTATTAAAATGAATTAAGGTTTTAAGTTGCGATATGTTTTTTGATAGTTTTATTCCAATCAATGGTATTAAAACTAGAATAAAACTCCATATTACCCAGAAAATTATGACACGGTTTTGGTTGAATCCATCCATATGTGAAGCGTAAAAGACGGATGGTATTATTAACCCCATGGATACATAGGTTATCATCCAATTTTTAAGACGCGAAACTCTCTCGAGAATGTTACAAATTTGACAGATTCGCACACCAACACGATTAATTGGCCGAGCTATAGTTTGAGAGCTTAGTGATAGACTTTTAGAAAATTGTTTGCCACAAGATATTCCAAAAAGTGGAATCGTTATACTTTTGCCCGATAATAGATTTTTACCATACATATAATGAATGCCTGGCCAGAATGGGAATACTCTCAACCAGAAGCTTCCAGCTAAAGAGATTCGATCTTGAGTAATTAGGAGTGGGTTGTTTATAAACTTATCACGTGAGAAGTGATAAGCTTTTGAGAATGCAACGACTTGTATATAGCGATTAAATAGAGTGATATATCCGTTTTTTTGAGGGTTCCAAAAGTTTTTTGATATTCGGAAATTGAAATAAATCAAAGGTAAAAGGGCAATCCAGAAAAATGCTTCAATTAAACAACGAAAGTATTGATAAATGGTTGGTTTGATGAGTTTACCTTGAATTTCTAGTCCAAGTAGATATTTACAAACCTCTTGGATATCGGAAAAGTTAATCGAGCTAAGATAAAGTATAGAAATAGCCAATAAAGTCTGGATTATTAGGAATCTCCGGCCGTAAAAAGCTGGAATAAAATCTTTAAAGAATTTTTTTGATAGCGGTTTGTAGAATTCAAAATCGGATTTAAGTTGAGGATAGTAAATTTTGGATAGCTCTACATTGCGTTGTGCAATATGCATCATGTTACGAGCGATTAGTCCTTCGATAAGAGATCGTAGTACCACGTTAGCCTGTTTCAAGGTCACTGAATCTGATTTAAGTTGACGTAATTTGCTCCAGCGTTTGATACTTTCTTTGAAGTCCAATTTAGCGCAGTCTATGAAAAACATCTCCTCTTCAAAAAGATCAGTTGGCAAACCCATTTGGTGGCTTTGAAAAAGTAAAAATCGTGCACGATCATATTCTTGACATTCAAGATGAAACCTAGCGGTCAAATAAAGGCGTAGAGTTTCATCAAGAGTACCAGTTTTATTAAGCCATGCAATAGCTTTACCATGCTCTCCATTAGTGCGTAGGGTTAGTAGCTTTAAGTAACCATTGTGGGCTTTTTCACTCATAAGATTACTTAAAGCGAATAACTTATCTTCATAATATCCACGACGGTCGAGGCTAAATTCTCCACAGTCCACGATGTACTTGGTTTTGATTTTTTGGGGTATAACTAATTGATTTAGTCGACCGATACTCTTTAGATCTATGTCGAATGCTTCAGCCAAAGAGTCGACTAGCCCATCAACTTCGATAGGGTCGAGAATCTTACATAGACTTTCTCTGAACTTATTTAAGTAATTCCGTAGATCGGCAGGGCTTAACTCTTGATTTTTATGTATTTTAGATTGAACTTTCTGTTTGATTTTCTCGAGTTGAGACGGTGTCAATTCAAGAAGTCGAATAAGTTTATTAAAAACTTTTTTTTCAGCCGGAGAAAAAGCACCTTTTCTTAAGATGATTGCAAGCAGTTCATGAACAATGCGTTCGACAAAATCCGATTTTACATCTTTATTTATTTGCATTATGACGCCGAAGCGAGATTGTTTCTCTGATAAATATCGGCAAGTATACTTTATCTATTGTTACTCCTAAAACCATGCAAGTATCAATTTTCTCAATGGATCAATTTTCTTTGAAGACTTGATTTAAACATTAAATCTGGTATATTCGAACGGTCGAAGCGAAAGTGGCGCAGCGGTAGCGCATCTCGTTGCCAACGAGAGGGTCGCGAGTTCAAATCTCGTCTTTCGCTCTATTTTTTGGGTTTCAGCGTTTTCGTTGGAACCCTTTTTTGTTTTAATTAGGTAATCCATGGAAGTGAATTTTCATCTGATTGACTTTCTTAGAGAGATATTCTGGATACCATTTGCATGCATATACAATTTGGTTTGCTTGTAATGTATCCCAAAGATTTCACTCGTCATCAATATAATTTGATATGCTTCCTAAGCATATGACAGATTCCAATTTAGAGGCATTAGATTTTGAAAAGAGACTTCCTGAAGGCTTGCGGAAAGAAACTTTTTTCTATGACATTATTGATACTTTTGTTCCAGAGAATGATGTTAAAGCGGTTTGCACATTTTGTAATAAGGCAAAAGGAAAATTTCTGAAACAAAATCAATTTTCTTATCGGGGGGAAAGGTTTTCTCAGTTCGAATGCCCCAGTTGTAAGATGTGGTTTTCACCTGATTATGATCAAAGAAAGATTTGTAACGATGACTATTTAGAGACTTTCGAAGCAATGGATGACATGCGTGTCGACTTGCGTTTTGGAATGATGAGTGGGCTGAGACTTGAAGAAGGCGAGAGGCTTTTGGAAATAGGGTGTGGACTGGGAGTACTTCTTAAAAAGATACAAATGAACTATCCAAACCTCAAAGTAGTCGGATTAGAAGATAGTCACAAAATGGTTGCTCGAATGGTCGAATTGGGCCTAGAAGCTCATCAAGATCAATCTACTATTTGTGAGAGGTTTGACCGAGTGATTGCTCATCATGTAATTGAACACTGTGGTCATCCCGAAGACTTTCATAAATTACTTCAAAAACTTTGTATTCCTGGTGCAATCATTCAGATAACATTTCCCAACCGAGAAAACTGGTTTATCAAGAAAGGTTTGTTTCCAGACCTCCATCTTCCTATGCATCGTTTTTATTTTTCTTTGGATGAATTACATGATTTTTTTAAATCGAGGGGTTATCGAATTTTAGAGTGCTCTAGTAATGAAGAACGACGTTTCATACCGAATCTTACTCAGGCGATTTATAACCATCTTAGGAGCGATTTGAACTTATTCAAAAATCGTTATGGTGAATTATGCGAATGGGTCGACTCTATTCCCATAGAAGAAGTGGAGTTGATTGAAAGAGAACTTTCAGAAAGAAACTTAGGTTCAGAAGGTTGTCTTTTAATTGCATTGCCAAAAGATTAAGTTAATCACTTATTGTTTCTAGAATTTCCAAGAACAAATATCACAATATCTAAAGCAAGCAAAGCATAATAGTGATACCGGATTACATCATAATTTAGGTGAATATCAAGTTCTTCAGCTTGATTTTTTGGCTGTAAGCCCCCATTTTCCCTGTCGATATTACACTCTGAAGACATTTATAGTCTGTACTGTAGCTAAAAATAGAAGCAAGAAGAATTCAATTGTTATGTTTTCCAACTTGGGCCAACCCATCTCTTTTCAACGGTTTCATATAACTTTTCAAGAACTGGATTGCTGCCTGAATCGCACCAGATTTTAGTAGCTTCTTGTTTTACAACTCTATCTGCGCTAGAAAGGCATTCTGGTAGTGATTTGCGATAATCTTTGGCCGTCAATTTTACATTGACAGTTTGATTAGTCTTCTGACGAATCATCAATGACAATCTTCTAGCCACTCGATCTAGGAGTTTTTTGAACCATTTATCAGTCAGCTTAAAACTACTCAATGATGCAAAAGTAAGCATGTCTTGCGAGAGTTTATGTTCTCGGAAATCAGGTATATTATAACGACTTTCAATGAGCTCACTAATCGTCAATCTACAAAGAAATAGATGTTCCTCAACAGATCGGTCGTTACTATATTCGACTAACATTTCTTCTTCGATTTTGAATCTATTCTGACGAAACGAGTGTAGATTAAGATTCATTCGTGATTCTAGTTTATTTTCCTTCAGGTACTGATAAAGTTCCTGAAAACCATCTTGTATGACTTTAGTTAATTCAAGAGATCGCTGGGCTGTTTCAACTTCTCGTTTCACCCAGTTTAGATCTGAAAAATTTCGATTCAAAAAGTTCCAGACCATTCGATTGGTATAGCTATGAAAGTCCCATAAGGACTTAATGTTGTAAACTTCAAAGCTCTCAAAACCAGCATATTGGCCTGCATAGAGAAGTTTTAGTAGATTATATTCGTAGCGAGTGTAGTCATTGAGTATGCTACTTACATCATTTAACTCTTCATCAGATTTTGAGTTTAGTAAATGCTCTAGTAAGTATGCTTGTCTGGCAATAATATCGGAGCCAGGTGAGTAAAGAGGGTCAATAAATCCCATGGAGTCACCAAGCATGACCCACCGGTCCTTACTGCAGAAACGATCTCTGCGGAAGCTGAGTTTAGAATGTGATTGAAAATCTACCTGTTGGCTACCTTCCAGAATTTTTTCTACCAAAGGTTCAGAGCGAACAAAGTCGAGAAATTGGTCTTGTGTGGAGATTATCTTTCCTACTACATTCTTGTCATATACTAAACCAAAACTTACTAGTCCTCGATCAATCGGGATTACCCAAATCCAGTAGCCATGTCCCATAATATGGTTAGTGGAAAGATAGCGGCTAGTATGACCAACTCTAGCTCGCCACGATTCATCCCCCATGCTATCTATGTCAGCAATGTTTTTAAAGCGGCCCCAAGCAGCTGCAGTGTGCATGTCGGTATCGTCCTTGACGGGATTCATTTGGTCAAACACGGGCGCTGCCCTCGAACCTCGCCCTGAGGCATTCAGTATCCAATCACACTTAACTTGATGAGTTTTGGTATCCTTACTATAAGTAAGTTCATGCGGTTTACTGTCTTCATTAACAACCACTTCTTGAACTTCAGCACCAGTAATTACGTCTACACCAAGCTCTCGGTTTAAGTCCCAAAGATCTTCGTCTAACCTAGCTCTGTCTAGTTGATAAGTTGGAAATACCGGCAGAATACTAGATCCTATTTCACTACAGGCTGACAAATCAAAGGACTTTTGAGGATCTCTGAAAAAGAACCGAAATCCATTTTTGGGAAGATGATTCAGATAACAATAGGTAGAAAGACCCAACTCACGGATCATAAACAATCCTGTAACCCCAACCGTAGACTCTCCCGGATTATGATGGGCTTTAATATTTTTTTCTAAAACTAGGATTTTGAAGTCAGGATATTTCTTTTGTAGATAACGGGCAATAAGATTTGACGCGAGGCCACCACCCAAAAAGATAATATCGTAATGTGAATCAGCTGAATGCATGTTGTCTATGAGTTAAAGTCTTTATTTATTGTACCTAAAATTATGTAGGAATGGGATTTAGGAGGATGCGATAAAAAATTGGATCCAATTTAGAACAAAATAATAAGATGTTCCGTATTGGAAATTACTGCAAGTAAAACTACACTAGGGCTCAAATGAAATATGTAATACAGATCAAACTGATTTTATTGATTACATGGGCTACGCTGACCTTTGCAGATAATTCTTTTTACGGCGATATTAGCTACCAAGTTCATAAAAAAATTCTTTAGCTAACGATTATTCAAGAATGGTTAAGCCTTGCTTAGGAGTACTTGTACAAGGATTTTCTGAAGATCATCCGGCCGTAGATATTTCGGGAATTAGAAACAGACCTTTAGTTTCGATGGGCGATGGAAATCTTAAAGAAGGTCAAAGAGTATTAGCAGGAGAACGGGTTGGTACAGTGGGTACAACCGGCTGCTCCACGGGAATTCATTTACATTTAGAGATCCGTAAAAATCGAAAATTAAGTGATCCAGAAGCTATTTTTGGAAGACTTGAGTACAAGCCTAAAACTAATCCAAACTAAACGCTAAAACTACCTTTCTACTTATTCTGATAATTTACACTCAAGTGGAGTAAAAACTGAGTATTAATTTTGAATTTATCCAATTGAATCTTTAATATTTCATTTTTACAAAAAAAATTAGTGTAGTCTGTAACTTGCTCTCCTAGTCCAATCGAGTGTTTACTTAAGAGTTTTTCCCATGGAGCTATTATTTAGCCTATTTTGGTGGCCTTAGCACTTAATTGTAACATTCATTGATGCATCATTTAACTCTCAAAAATTTTCTTAGAGTAAGCCTGCTAGTGAGCTTCGTCTTAGGCTTATGCTTTTGTGGTGTTTACTGCTATTCAATGGCTAAAATTGAGTATTCCGATCGTCTTCAGAATCTTACAAATTCAAAACAGGCTGAAATTATAGATCTTGAATCCCAAGTGCAGAAACTCTTCGCGGACTTATTGGACAAATTGATAGAAGTTCATACTTTGGACGATCAGGGAGTTAATGAATTTGAATTGCGTAAAAATATTGATTCTGTAAAAGCTCAATTATCGCTTAGTGAAATCCATCATGAATTGATTTTGCTAAATACCTACACTAAACGAAATTTATTCCGAGCTTTTCGTCGCTATTTAGCGGGTAAAAACTTCATACCCTCAATAAGAGGAAGACCCAGGAGATGTCAGCGCGATGATGAAATAAATACCAAATTAGATCAATTATCAATTCAACTAGGTGTAGATAGGGACCTTCAGAAAATCTGGATCAACAAACAAGATTGGATTGCGCTAGATGGACTAGATTCAAAATATGATCAAGTCTTAAATCATAATGATTACACGGATTGTCTCAAAAAGACGGTAATGAAATTTCATTATGATTCTTATTTACATAGTAAGGTTGATGAGGAAGAAATTCGTATTTTTTGGCTAAATATGCGAAATGATATACCTAATTCTTTTGCAGAATTACTTCAGCGTCAGACAGAAGCATTACCGCAAATCTTTCAAAGTTTTTCGTATTTAGATTTTCTGTTGGTAACAAACGCTCTGTCTAGTTCCATAGCTCTAATACCTACGTCTATGCGTTTTGATAAATTCTTTAAGAACAGATTAGAGATTGATCCAATGAAGGCTACGATTCAGTTTGTTGATATTCAAGGCTATTGGGTACATGTTCAGTTATACAATCGACCTTGGCCAAATAAACCCAAAAATGCTATAAGTTTGGTAGCTGATGGCGTTTCAATAATTAAAGTTGATAAGCAATTGATTAGAGCGAAACTTCTTAATTTGCTGAATTCCAAAGGCTTTAAAGAGAAATTCTATCTAGATGTCAGTTCTAAACTGAAGATATTTTCGGCCTTGCTTGGAAAGTATGTTTTTTGGCCGGATTGGAATTCATCTGAGGAGTCCAAAAAAATCAATAAAAAATGGATTCTTATTTTTATATTTTTTATATTTTTACATGTTTCAATTGTTCTTATTGTGCTTCGCTGGCTGATATTTCCTCTAGAAAAAAACATCGATGATTTACTGTCGGGTAATACAGAAACTATCGAGAGCCTTCCTAAGGAACTTGCTGAAGTAGATCTGGCTTTGACCAAGATGAAAACAAATCAGAAAGTATTTCAAAAGGAATTAATTTTCAGATCAGCCAGTTTGCAAGTATTACAGAATACGGAATTATCTGCAGATCAAATGCTGGAGCAAATAAATCGCATATTAAAGAGCTTATTTTCTGGAGCCTTCATCGAAAAGATTGAATTTCCTGTGAAAAATAAGCAATTTATTTCAGTGATGCCCTCAGAGGATGTAAGGTCCAGCTTAGAGAATGAATTAAATCTTAAATTTCCGATTTATTTCAGAGTCAAGTCTTCATTACCTCTAGCAAAGAAAATTTTAAATGCATGTGCTGAACAAGTAGAAAAAATTTATTTAAGTCTTAGTATACATATTTCTGAAAAACTCTCTTTAGGTTTAACATCTGATATTGATTCAAGCAGAGAATTCAATGATTTAATGCTTCAATCTAATAAGGTAATTATTAAAGATTTGGCATTAGACTTCAAAATTAGTCCCAGGGCACACAGTGCAGGTGATGGCTATGAGTTAGTCGAATACACAGGTGGTTTTTACTTGATACTAGTACGAAGTCATTCAGAACCTCCCTCTAATACGATTTTAACCCATGCTCTTAGATCTTATATGCACGGTCTTGTTGTTACAAATTCTGATACACAGACCTGTTTTGATCGATTAAGTTCCTATGCTTATGAAATCAGTCGAGATTTGGGAATTGATCAATCTTTTGTTTTGATAAATGCTGACAGTAATTCCGCTTGTGTTGAATATGTAGGTAAGGGTGATATTCGTTTTCGAATCAATAAGTCTGAAATTGTAAAAGACTGGTCTAGTTTCAGTTCTAAGTTTGGGAACTCGCCAAGTCTTGTGGAGACTGTCTCATTATCTAAGGAAATTGGATTCGAATTAGCTACCTCTGACGATGCAATTCATTTAAGTATTACTATCCAGAAAGGTTTCGATGCTTAAACGAGTTTTGATTGCTTGTATTGCTTTAGTAGTGCCGGGCTTTAGTTTTTTTATTTTTCATTTTTGGGGAGGATATTCTCAAAAGCTTAATGTTGAGATAGAGACAGAGATCAGAGCATTTTCAGATAAAGTGAGTAAAGAGGTAGAAATTTTTAATCAGAAACTGAATGCAAGTGAAGTATTACTTGGAAAAATTGATCTGTTAGAACTTGGTACAAGTTTCGGATTGCCGGAAAATTCATATGATTGGGAGAGTTTTCAAACGACGGACTGCTCAGGTGAAATTAATTTTTCAACCTTTAGGAACTGCTTTAGATATATACGAAAATCAGACACGGACCAGCGTAGGTTTGGACCTTTATATACTTGGTTACGTGTCGTTAAAAAACTTTCACCAAACTATTATAAATTGATCTACAACGATCAAATAGCTGAGACCGGAGTTAAAATGTCACCGGATATTGAAGGCTTTCATTGGCTTGAATTTGACCAGAAGCAGATCTTATTTTTTTATAAGTTTTCGGAGAAACTTCAAAAAGGGTTTTCAGTTTCAGTTGATCCAATAAAACTATGGAATTTAATAGGACTTTCTGAGGTAAATGTTGCTGATTCAGATAAATTTTATGGTTATCAGAGACATCCCTTGTTTTCTTCAGCGCGCTTTAATTTCGAACCAGATGTCAAAGCTTTAGAATCAAAGGTAAAGCGTAGAAATACAATAATTATTAGCTTACTTTTGATGAGTTTAATATTAGTGCTCATCATGATATATGCATCACTAAGACTATTTTTGAGAGAGCTTCTTATCTTAGGTGGTGTAGCTAGAGAGTGGATGCCAGGCAAGAGTTTTAAGCTTGATATAAAACCAAAGTTTAGTGAAGTGAAAGTTTTGTTTAATACACTGAGTCATCGAAGTCTAGTGGTTTTAGAACAAAATAAACTCTTTGGTGTCGTAAGGAATTTACAATCGATAAAAGTTTCGCAAGACAGTTTATTAAATCAATTTAGAAGTGTCTTGAAGAATAATCAATGGAATCCTATTGAAAAGAATTTTGATCAAGTTTTAGATTTACAGGGATCAATTCAAACATTAATTGATAAAACTAGCAGCGATAGTTTCAATAATTTAGTCAATGAAATCTATGCTCTAAAGAAGATATTTGTAGAGAATGACTTAAAAAGTAGCTTTAGATTAAATCAGAAAAACTATGTGGATTTAGCTGCTAAAACTCAGGAATTACTTTTAAAGACTACATCAGTAAAGAAATTCCGTTCAATACAATGGGACGTTTCTTTTTTACCAGGTAGACAAGTGGCCGGGGACTTTTTTATTGTGTCACATCAATCAGATTACACCTATTTTTGCGTGGCAGATGTAGCTGGAAAAGGTTTACAAGCCGGTCTATTTGGGGCCAGAATTAAAGCGGCCTTGGACGCCTTAATTAGCTTAGATTTAGACTTAGAAAAAATTTTTTTACTAGTCAATAATATAGCTTGCTCGAACAAACCTGAAGATAGCTTTTGTACTTGTTTTTTAGGTCGATTTAACCATATTAATTATGAGTTCAAATTTTGTAGTTCGGGTCACAATAATATGTACATGGTCCGACATAATACGATTCAGGAATTATCAACAGCTGGTTTACCGTTTGGTCTTGTTAAGGATGTGAAGTATAAGAGTGACAAAGTTCTTCTGTTGAGGGGAGATCGATTAGTATTATATACGGATGGATGCATCGAGTTAGAAAATCAGAAGAAAGAGTGTTATTCGTCAAATAGATTCAAAGAAAAAATTCTCTCTACTGGATCGTTATCTACTAATGAATGTATTAATCAGATAGTGGGTGATCTGCAGCAATTTCGTAAGGGCGTACAGCAAGCTGATGATATGACACTGCTCATAATTGACGTTTAGGAGTGGGTTTGAACTTATTAGAATTGATAAGAGAAAATATTACCTCCAGTAGTCCAGAATTTATACAGAATTTATGTGATGCACTGAACCGTGACATGCGCACTTTCCACATCTATGGATTGAATGGTACGGGTAAAACATATTTTTTTAAGTGGCTGACTGAGAATCTTGAGAATAGTTTTTATTATGATTGTAAAGACTCTACGTTAGATATTCCTGAATTACTATCAAGCATAAAAAGTCACAAAGACCGTATATTTGTCATTGATCATCTCTCTACTGAGATATTCATGGAAATTTTACCGAGTTTGAGAGGTAATCGGAGAAATTTGATTTTTTTACTCAGCTCTAATGCCTCACAAAAGCTAAGTAAAAATATCTTACGACTTGGCTTTTATCCAATGAGTTCGGCCCTTTCAGCAATGATGGTGGAGCAGGAGCTCATGCTTTTTGAGAATAGACATCAAATTCGATTGCCCCTAAGCATAAAGACGTTTATTCGCGAGCATAATTTTGGATTGCGGGGTCTTGTTGCTGCATTAGTTGAGATCTGCGATCAAAACCTTGGGGAATTGGCGGAGGTATTACCTCAGCTAGAACAGTTAGTGTCAGAATTTATTAACAATCTCTCTATTGAACTTGAAATAGATTCTAAAGACTATTTTCCGATAGGTTTAGAACTTAAGGCCTTATGCCAGATAGATTCTCTTTGGCAACGATTGAAACCTGGTTTAGACAAGGGCTGGATGAGTTTGCAAGAGGATGTATATGTTCTTCATGGTGGTTTCGCAAATATCAGAATATCTGAAGAGGAGCGGCAGAGACTTTTCGAATTAACAACAGATATATCTAGAAAGTTTTATCTGCTCGATAACGAGGATGAAAGAGCAGATTTTATTAGTCAAAATCCTAGTTTTGATCAATTAAAGCCTCATATGAATGATTTACTTGAGTCATCCTTTGAAGACTCATTGAGAAGGGATGATCAATTTTATCAGCAACATTTTTTGAGAATTTTGAGTCTGTCTAATTCAAAGCAGATTGGCCCAGAATTGATTTCTTATTTGTATGATTGGCAGGCTCAAATATTTTTGCATCAGGGTAATTTTAATGCAGCACAAAATTACTGGATGAATGCTTACGCAAATGTTAGTGAGAAACGAAAACCTCAAATACTTTTGCAGCAGTATTTATGTCATCTTGCTAGCTTGGATCTTCTGTCTGCGATTGATACTCTGCAAGAATTAAAACTTTTCGATAATTCTTGTATCGAAATGCTTCTGATGGAGGGTATAGATCGTCTTCTAAGTGGTGACTTTGAAGCAGCTAGAAAGCCAATGCAAGAACTCGAAGAATTTGAAATAGAACATTCCAATACGGTTGCAAGTGAGTATATGATTTTTTTGGGTTATCTTGAGCAGAAAATTAGTTCGCCCTGGACTTATCTGCGCTTCAAGCGAAATGTATCTAAGTCAATGAATACAGCACTGTCGCCAAGCATTGACTTTCTTTTCAAAGAAATCGATCGTAAATTCTGCTTATGTTTCAATCGCAATGGTGAGTTAGTGGTATCACATATCAAAACTTTAGATCTAGAGTATGAAAGACGTAAAAGTTATGATTTATTTTTTGATTTTCATAAGGAGTGTTATTTTGAAAAAACAGCGGGGCAATTGAAAATTGAAAAATCTAGAATCACGCTTTTACTCTTTTGCCTTTTAGCCTTTTTTCCAGGAAGACGATTTAGTTGGAGTGAGCTTTATGAGTCTATCTATCGTAAAAAATATGACCCCGAACTAGACGAAGGAACTATTAGAATGGCTGTCACTCGAATGAAGAAAAGTTTGGAGCCTTCAAGTGAAAGTTATTTTGGAATTTCATTGGTAAATCAGGAGCTATACTTAAAGTCTTCTACCAAATATTGTGTGATTATTTCAGATGAAGAGATTCAGGAGTTGCATGAACTTGCACTTCAATTGAACATGAAACCGGGAGAATTAAATTGAGTTTTGAAATCAAAGAATTTTCAACTGAAAATCAGCTAAGTATTTTGATTTTGACTGGTGGTCTTAATCATTCTTCTTATGAACAATTAAAAAAACAATTAAAGAAGGATTTTGAAGCTTCTAAGTTCCAATTGATATTAGACTTTAGTGCTGTCACTACTCTCTCTTCCATAGTTATTGGCTCTTTATTTACTCATCAGCAATTACTAAAATCTCACAATGGAAAAATGATTTTGTGTGCTTGTTCAGACAATATTATGGCTGTATTTCGTGCACTTTCCCTAAGTGATTCATTTAGGATTGTGGGTAGTTTAGATGAAGCCAAGGCCTTGATATCTAAATAATAAAAAATGGGGTTTAGTACCATTACTAAACCCCACTAATCAAACTGAAGGAGATTTATTTCTTAAAAAACTCCTGAACGATGACCTCAGCTGCATCAATTCGCTTTGAAGCGTTGATCATCATTTCTAATGAGCAAGCTCTTGGCTGACCCCATTGAATTGCTTTTTTGATCTTTTTCTTATTTTGAGGCTTAATTTTTGTTTTACGTTCGCCCGATCCATCAGGCCAAACATGTCCTGTATCGTTGATTGTAAGCAGTTTTACAGATGCGGTTTGTTTATTCTTTTTTGCGCAGCCATAGGAGTAAGTAGTCATAGGTAAATGTTTATCTCGACGAAAGTTATGGGTTGTTGACCTTCCACAAGAATTTACATTTGCCCAGAATTTTATACCTTCCATGGTAGAGATGTCTTCCCGTCGACGGTTGGTTGTGGGCCCTCGAGAACCATCATACGTAACTGAGGTGTCGCATTTTCCATGAATTGCAAATACCTTTATATTCGATGATGCTTTAGGTATATGGTAATAGCTATTTCTATCATGAATATTTGCAAATCCACCTACAGTTCCGGCTACAGGAGCAATTCCAGCGATTTTCTGACTTGCCTCTGCGCCAAGACGATGGGTCATCATGCCGCCATTAGAATGTCCTGTCACAAATACTTTTTGTTCATCTAATTTTAACTTTTGTAGAAGTTCATCGATTAATGTGGATAGGAAATGAACATCATCAATCTCAGCTTCAGCTGCTTGCGTTCCTGCATGGCCACTGTTCCATTTCTTTTTGTAGCCTTCAGGATAAACAGTTACAAAACCGTACTTTTGTCCGTAGCTATGAAAATTGGATCTTTTTGCTATAGCATCCGGCTTTCCACCTCCGCCGTGCAGTACTAAAAGAAGTCCTGATTCTCTTCTGTTTTCTAGTTTTGGTATTACTAAATTATAGTTACGCTTTAATGTACCTCTCTTACCTTTTTTTGAACAAATCCATAATTGGCTGTAAGATCCGTTCTTAGTTGGTATGTCTTTTAACTGTCCTAATTTGCAAGATTGATTACGGTCTTGACTTACGTTTGTACGTGGCTGATTTGAAATCGAATTAAGTTCCACTTGTTTATCATTATTGGTTCTAGCGTAAATGGAGCTACTCTGGGTTTGTAGTTTTCGGATAGTTTGATCATTGATTAAAATTTCATTGCTTTCTGTTGAGTCAAATTTATTAGTATTTTTTATATCATTGCGATTCTCTTCTACTTTTTTAGTTACTTCAGATTGAGGCTTTTTCTTAGATTTAGAATTACTTACTTCCTTTTCTCGGGAATGATTTTTAAAGAATTTCCAAGCGATATTTGCAGCATCGAAGGCTTGAATTGGTGGCGCATCATTTGGAAGTCTTGCCTCAGACCCCGGCCAACCATGCCCACCTTC
>CAZYUV010000001.1:0-48593 GCA_964650625.1 uncultured bacterium | reverse complement strand
TTCAAGGTTTTTGGAGTACGAATATCATCCATGGGGACTCCTCCTTAATAGGTGATTCATCAAAATCTTCGGCACCATAATTTACCTGTAAACGCAGGTCTTTGAAAAGTTCTAGTAATTCATATAAAGAATACATTTGATAATGAATCCAACGAGTCTTTAAGTTACCGCTTATACGATTTATGTTTAATAATTTTTGTGAAAAAATACCACTATCTGGATCGTAATGACGCGCAGTAAAAAGTAGTTGATGTTTACTTGTGTCTACAAATTCCCATTCGCCGTAAGAGTGCATGGATTGAATGGCATCGATAGTTGGCAAATCGAGATATATTTTACCTTTTCGTTTAAGTATTTTTTTACAGCGTTTTAATAAATCGATTAGCTTTGGTTTTTCACAAAAGCAAATTTGCCCATAAGCTAATAAGATGGAACCAAATTGACCTTTTAAGGGTAGTTTATGATAGTCAGCGCATATACTGGGTATTTGATTTCCGCGAAGACTAACAAGACTCTTATCCAAGGCGAAACCTTTGATTTTCTCTGATAGTGGTGCAGCCAGTCTTTCTCTACCACTCCCCAAGTCTAGAAAAGGCCCATCGGTGAGTTGATTTTGTACAAACTTTGTTTCATCTTCTAGATCATAAAATCCGTCTCTACTGGAATCAAAAAATCTATCGACAAACTCACAATCGTTCCACTCCTGAGCTTGATCTAAATTTATTAATGGATGTGGTTCCTCTAAAAGCTCATCCAGAAAACTTTTTACCTGATTCATTGTGCTCCTTGACTATTGTATGGTTCAAGTAATTTTCCTAAAACTCTTTTTCGTGCAGCTTCCAATTGATTTTGTTTATACTCTGCATGGGAACCTAAGCCTTTTTGGTTAATTAGAAAAGTTTGTTTATCCATTATTTGAATTTCAAATGGGAAAAAAAATTTAATTTCACGCTTAATGCCAGATAAAATTTGATCTAACTCCTGAATACTATGAGGAGGAATATGATCTACAAACATATGCTGTCTTAAATCCATCATTTGAATATAGGTGGGATTGGCAAAACGAACAAGATGCCTGCATGTAAACTGAATTGAACGAAAGTGATCAAGAGAATAGGGGTTATCCGGCAGAGGATCATCAATAAGAAGTTCTTCATAGTTATATTTTGAATATATTTTTTTATCAAGATCTTCCTGGTTTAATTTGCCGGAGCTTACCTGTCGTAAAACGCGATTTATGTATTTTTGACAAGCATCAATGTCCAGCAATGTATTTCTAGAACGAGATGGTGTGATATTCGCAAATATAAAAATTTTACTTATGAGTAGATAATTGAAAATTTGTAACACATCCAGCAAATTTTCTGTGACCATACGAACACCTATATGATCAAAGATTCGAGTTGCTGTATTCTCTGGTTTTTGTAAAAGTTTGATTAATTTTGATTTCCAATCCTTTTCTCGTTTTACTTCGAAATAATATAGCGGTATGAATTTTGATGGATCTTTTCCAAAATAAATATGATTATTTTCATCGATATACAGATGTCCATGAAATCGCTCAAAAATTTGACTTCTTGCCTCCTGAAAATGGTCATATAAAAAATCGTTTTCAAGATGAAGAATAGTGTGAAGTACTTTTAATACTGCACATGACCAAAGTTGAACTTCTTTATTTCTTGTGCGTGGATTTGTCCAATACAAGACCTGTCTAAGATCGTTACTCTCCTTTACCTCTGAATGTATACGAAGTGGCTCCGGAAAGTTTTGGATCAATGATTGCTCTATAAAATCTAAGGACTTTTTATAGCTTTCCAATAATATGTTACGATCATTCTGAGCCTGCCAATCGTATCCATAATAACGTATTGTTTCTTCCGCATCATTTATGGACCTTATCTGCATCCAACGACTATCCACTACAGACTTTCCTGCAAAAGCATCTTTGATCAGGGTCCATGGATATCTATACTGATTTGAAGTAGATCGCATTTTGTTTATTATACTCATAAATCATTGCTGGTGCTAAAGTCTGGCACAGCGTAAAATTTCTGCATGAAAACAACAAATACCCTAGTAAAAGGATTACGCTTTTTAATTCAGCAGGATTCTTTGAAATGGCTATTTTACGCCTGGTTTCCGATTACATTCTTACTTTTTGTTGTAGAAATTATCTTTGCTTGGGAGCTACAAGAGTTTGCATTATGGATAACTAATAATAGTTTTCCTTCCAAATATACCATTTTATTTAGTGGCTTGATTCTGGGTATTATGATCTTCTTAAGAGCACTTTTTCAGTTTTTTCATCATGTATTATTAGCACGTATTAGGGAAAATACGACTGCTATCTTAAGACTTCGTTGGGTTACTGCCAGTTTATTTTCGAGGCCCGATTATATTTCGACTGCGCAATTACAAAATGCGTTGCAAGAGGGAATAACACATTCGGCCCAATTTTTATGTAGTGTGGCCGAGTTTTACCAGCGCTTTTTGCTAGGAGCGTGCTTATTAATTCCAGCGATGCTATTGGGCGGCACTCTTTTTGGATTAGCCTTACTTTTGGTTGGATGTACTGCATGGATGGTACGTTCGTTGGGTAAGCGAGTAATGCGCAGAGGAAATTTACGATTGCAAGCAATGTTTGATCTTAATCGTAAATTGATAAACGCAAAGGCGAATCAACGTTTTTTAAAATTAACGGGAAATCAGCAGGGGGAATTAGACAGTATTCAGATGAAAAACGAGGATTATCTGAATTTTAGTTATAAGGTAGATAGGGATTTTGCTCTCTCCAATACATGCCCACAAGCAATTGGATTTTTGGTTGTAATATCGATTCTTTGTCTTGCAAGTATTCAAAGTGATCAAACGAAAATAATTGCTTTCGCGTATATATTACTTCGGTTTTCCCAAGCTCTAGCGCATTGTTCTGGGGCCTATAGTCAGGCTCGTAGCATGCAAATAGCATTCGACGAGTCAATTAATTTAAAAGAATATGAAGATATAACACCTTCAGTAAATGCATTAGATAATATTCGTTCTGTTAGTACCGAGTTTCCAGATGGGCAACAACTATTCTTAAAGTCGGGAGAAATACTTTGGATAAAAGGGCCAAGTGGTTGTGGAAAAACTACTTTTTTAGATCAATTAATGTTCGAAAATAAGCTTCTTATTAATCATAACAAAGATTGTTTAATTAATTACTCCTCAAGACTTGCCTATGCAAATCATCAGATGTGTTTAATTCAAGGAAGTTTACGTGACAATTTACTCTATGGGCACCCCCTTTCGGATCAGGTTACTAAGCAGGAATGTATCGATGTTTTGCATAGCGTATACTTTTCCGAGATATTAGAAACAATTGGATTGGATGGCCAAATTTATGAAGCTGGAAAAAATTTGTCCACCGGTGAGGCACAACGAATTGCTCTTGCCAGAGCTATCTTACGAAAACCTGATTTACTTATTTTAGATGAAGCCATGTCGGGCCTTGATTATTTATGTGAAAAAAATGTTTGGAAAGGGTTGAGAAAGGCAATTCCTGAAACCATTGTAATTTGCGTAAGTCATCGTGAACAATCAGTTCAAGAGGTTCACTACACCTTAGAGTATTCTCCTATGGGATGGTTGTTAAAAGAGTCCGTAAATAGTTTTCAAAAGGCGGTTTGATTAAAAAGATTTTAGGTTTAAACCTTTGAGGCCACTTGGTAGGCATACAATACGTAGGGATAAGTTTTCTGTTGTAGAAAGATCGTCTTTTGGAAATTTGGCGTAGGCGGTCATATTATGAATAGGTTTCCAGATGGGTCGACAAAGAATCCCTTTTTTATGGGCATCATTAAGAAGGTTATTACGTAGCTTTACACTATCCAATTGAATTGCATTTAACCAGTAATTTGATTGATTGTTTTTAGGTTCTTTAAGCCATTTTGAATGCGGAATTTGGAGTTGCTGATAATTTAAGGCTAAAGAACGTTTTTTATGTAAAAAGTGAGGAAGACTTTCTAGCTGAGCCATTCCCAATGCTGCGTTAAGATTTGGCATTCTATAATTAAAACCCGGCATATCATGTTCCAGCTCATATCCTGATTGAACTCGTGCTGTTGTTGACAAGTGTTTTAGTTGTTGCGCAATAGAGTTGTGTTCAGTTAGAACAATACCCCCTCCTCCAGTCGTTAATGTTTTATTGCCATTAAAACTAAGAACTCCCAGTGTACCGAATGTTCCTAAATGTTTCTGATTAGTCCGACTACCTACGCCTTCAGCGGCATCTTCAATTAAATGTAGTGAATAATCATCAGCTAACTTTGAAAGTTCTTTGATTCGTGAAGCATGACCGAATACATGGGTAGGCATTATAGCTGCTATTGTAAGACCGGACGCTTTGTGCTTTAGTTCGCTCCCTAAGGAAAAGCATTCATTTTGAATAAAAGCTCTAGCTTTATCTGGACATATTCCAAGAGTTTCATCTTCAATATCGAGAAAGATTGGCGAAGCTCCATTGTGATAAATTGAATTTATGGTCGCAACGAATGTTAACGATGGAGCTAATACAGCTTTTCCAGGGCCTATCCCCAACGTATATAAAGCTAGATGTAAAGCTTGAGTTCCGTTAACTACTGCTATGGCATTCTTGCTACCGGTTAAGTTAGAAATTTCTTTTTCAAAGCGATTGACGAATTCGCCAACACTCGAAACGTAACCACTATCGATGCATAGATTTAAGTATTTTTTTTCATTGCCATTTAATAGTGGCTCATGAAGTGGAATAGGCGATTTTCCAGGATACAAATCTTGAACTAGATCAAAGAGCTCTTTAAACATTATATATTCCGCTTCGGTATCGAAGAAGATTATTAGGGTTGGAAAACCATTTCACTGTAAGTTCTAAACCGCTTGTTAGACCAATCTTTGGTTTATAATTACATAATTTCTGAATTTTTGTAGGATCTGCTAAAAGGCGATTTACTTCACTTTTTTCTGGGCGAATTCTCTCTTCATGACAGACTATTTCCATATGATCCATATTCATAATACTTAGTAGCCGCTGTGTAAGGTCACCAATCGAAATCTCCCTACCAGACCCAATATTTATAGCTTCGCCAGGTAGACCTCCCATCAATGCGATATCAATGAAACCCTGGCATGTATCGGATACAAAATTAAAGTCGCGAGTTGGACTTAAAGCTCCTAATTTAAGCTGATTGCTTCCACTAAGAACTTGAGAAATAATTGTAGGTATAACTGCTCGCGCTGACTGTCTAGGTCCATAGGTATTAAAAGGTCGAATAATAGTTACCGGGAGTTCAAAGGAACTATAAAAGGATTTGGCTATGGAATCACTAGCTATTTTGCTAGCAGAGTATGGAGATTGAGGTTGTAACGGATGGGTTTCTGAAATTGGTATTTGGATTGCTGTTCCATAAACCTCGCTAGTACTGGTCTGATAAAAAGATTCTATACCTTTTTCTAAGGCGGCTTCGAGCATATTTGTTGTGCCGACTACATTGGTATTGATATAACTGGATGGGGCGTGATAAGAATAGGGGATAGCAATTAATGCAGCTAAGTGAAAAATAATATCTACACCGTCTACTAACTTACGACAATAACCAGGGTCGCGGATATCACCGTTCCACATCTCCATATCTTCTGTGAGAGGGTTATTGTCTAGCCAACCCCAAGAGTTGTAAGAGTTATATTGTGTTAATACTCTCAGTTTTGCACATTGGTTTACCAAGTGTTCTGCTAAATGAGACCCTATAAAACCGTCTCCGCCAGTCAGTAAAACAGTTTTGTTTTTAAGTGTATATGTCATTAAGTAACCACTCGTTGTTTCAGTTAAAAATGATTAAACTCTTCATTGTATTATCGAGTATTAACTCAAGCAAGGTCGAATAATTTAATAGTAGCGAACACAAAACTTATTAGCGTTTGACTAGTAATTAGGTGCGATTTTTTTTAAGTAAATTAAAATAAAGTTCGGCAGTCATTTTGCACATTAAGGTTTCATTGTATTTTTTAATTAGTTTGTCATAGGCGTCTCTTACCTTATTCTCATATATTTGAGAGTCAGATAAGCAATCTATCAAAGCCTTAGCGCCAGCTTGAGGATTATTACTTTCAAACATCCAGCCATCTTTTTCAACTAGGTCTCGATTACCTGGCACTTGAGTAGCTACAATAGCAACTTGTTGACTCATGGCTTCCAACAAAGCCAGAGGTAAACCCTCCCATAGTGATGTACTTAGACAAATGCTGGCCCATTGCATTTGTTCTATTATTTTATTTTCCGACACTAATCCCATCATGGTGATGTTATTAATTCCCTCTAATTGTTTATTCCAATGTTTTGAAGGCTCAACTCCAACTATTCTAAATTCGAAATCAGGTAATATTTTAGCAATTTGGATAATCAAACCAGTATTTTTGGCGGGATCATCCCTTGAAATACAAATGACTCGCTTATGCATTCTGAGTAGATGCTTTCTTTTGGCCACTGATACACCATTAAGAATTGTGAATAATTTGTCTTTACAAACTATCTTGTTTTCAAGCACGCGTTCATATTCTGAATTCGATACGGCAATGCAGGCTTGGGATTGAGAACACAGCCATCTCTCTAATTTTAAGTAAAGCCATTTTTGCCATGCATTATAGTTATCTAAGTGTAGTCCATGAAAGGTATGAACGCTTTTGATGCCGGTTTTGCGAGACAGCAGTCGACCATATAAACCAGCTCCTTTTCCATGGGAGTGGATTAATTGTATTTTTTTTAGTTTTGCATAGTTTGCTAAATCGTTGAGCTTATCAAAACGAAAACGACGATGCGGGACTATTTCCATATGAGATTCATCTAAAATTTGTTCAAACAAATCCCAATACGGTTTTTCGTGAGGGCAAGCAGTAAAGATTTCAAATTGATGGTTTAGATTTTTTATCAATTGATAAAGGTGACGTGGGCCACCCCCGTGGTCTGCGCGAACACTGACCATTAGTATACGAGGCCTGGACACTTATAACCTTTCAATAGTTCTTACGACTCTGGAGATAATTTGATCCAATTTCATAAGATTGCTGCAATTAATTAAGTTGTCTGCATCCAGAGCTCGAGCTTCGAAAAAACTCTGAGCTGACTCTTGTAAACCAATTCCAAGTGATTTTGAGGATTTCTTAGATTTAAATACAGTTTTAATTTTATTAAAATAGCCATTAAATTCATTTTCTGACTTACCAGATCCACTAGCAAAATAGCTACATGTCTCAAGTTGATCATCAATATTTTCGATTATTTGTATAAGTGTAGTTTGAGACTCTCTAAAATCTCTTAGAGTACTGGATTTAAATATTTGTAAGCCTTCGTAGATACCATTATTTAAATCATTGAAATGGTTAAAAAAATTTCGATAACGATTCAATAATTGCGGTTGTATATCTATTAAAATTTGGAATTGTTCGTCTGAAAGTTCGTTGTGAGCTTCTTTGAGTATTTCCAAAATTTTTGTAGTGAGATCTTGTATTTCTTGCAATTGGAGCTTTAGGAATGGGGTAACGACTCTAAAAGCTTTGTAGATAGAATAAAAAGTCAGGAATTTTTTACATTCCGTTTGACCCAATTCTGCGGTAGGAGCAATCCCCATAGAATCTTCAATTAAATCTTTGGCAGTTTCATCATTTAATTCCTTAGTTTCTAATCGATTACATTCATCGATTAGATTTCGAAGAGAATCTTCAATAGCATTTAAGGCATTTATTTTTTTGGAAACCATTAGGATTTGAGAGGCATCTTGAGTCATTCTATTTACTTGTTCAATTATTTCATCTGTGATGATAGTAATCTGATCATTTAGATTCATCATTCCTATAGGATCATAAGGTTTAAATTGATTGGTAGCTAAAATCATAACCCCTGTGTCTAATTTGTTTAAATTAGATTTTGTCTCTAAAACTAATTCATTATTCGAACTGTTATATTGGTTGTCTCCTATATTAGTTTCACAATATTTGTCAAAGTGTTCGCTTATGGCTTTAAGCTCATCAAGTGGATGAATTTCACTAATTTCATTCGAATGATTGGTATGGATAGATTTTTTGTGAGGAGATTTTCTTGATCGAGATGTTTCGGGACTATTCTCAGAGTTGTTTTGGTTTTTTGATAACTTTTTTCCATCATTTCTTAATGCGATGAAAAAAGTTATAGAGATTACGAGTATTAAAAAAAATATTAGAAAGGTAACCATAGCTCTTATTAATTAAATTTTTTGATAAGTAGACTCTAATTCGGTAAGAAGTTTTGTCAAATGTCTAAATCTCTTAACTTTGTGATTTGTTTTAGTATAAAGTTCATAAAAAAGAACTCCAAATATAGAAACCAAAAAGCTAATTGAAATCCAATCTTCAGACAATATGAACCCGCTTAATAACGTAGCTAGAATTAGAATTTTGATCCATTTTTTTTTAAGGAAAAAGGTAACAGGTGATTTTGTTGAGAGTTTTTGCAACTCTTCTTCGAGTAGGAAGATTAATTGGGCATGGGGTTTGAAGAAATCTGAACAAAATGGACATCGTATTAGCTCTTCCTTAAAGTTCATTTTTAATGGTTTGCCACATTTGACACAGTTAACATCTAATTCTTTAGAAGCGTGTTCAAACAGATCGGACTTCTCAGCTAACTTCAAACTTGGAGGCTGAGCCGAGAAGTTAACTTTTTTACTAGCAAAACTGACATCTTCGCTCATATGGAGACAGTTTAACAGGTATATCTATTCAACAACATAGATTTGGCGTTTCAATATTTTAGTGAGTAGTGCTTGCATGGCATTATCCATAGTGGTTTCCTGTAGTTTAAGGAGGGTAAATGGAGAAACTGCTTCGAAATACACTTTTTTCAGAAACTAAGCGACCATTGATGCAATTTTTAAAACAACTTTGCTTAAAACTGCCTAAAGAATCCAGTGTATATATGGTAGGTGGTTTAGTTAGAGATATTTTGTTGAATGCCACTGAAGGAAAAGATATAGATTTGATGGTGGATCTTTGTAGTGCAGAAGATATTATCAATATTTTAATAGCTTTGAAGAAATCAAATTATTTGCGGAGTTTTCAGAAAGTAGGAAAAAGTTTTCCGGTTTTTAAGATAAAAATTTATCAATTTGATGAAGATATTGATTTGGCTTTAGCCAGAACAGAAGTTTCTACCGGCCCTGGTCATACAGATTTTGAAATAGATGCAGAAAGGATATCTGCTCGGCAGGATGGTGAGCGTAGAGACTTTACTGTAAACGCTATATTTATTAAGTTTTTCACTTCAGACAAAGATATTTTGGATTTCGAATTAATCGATTATTTTAATGGATTAGAAGATCTTAAGAATCGAAAAATTCGAGCAGTTGGAGACCCACTCCTGAGGATGCAAGAAGATCCACTTAGAATATTACGTGCATATCGTTTTTGTAATCAAAAAAACTTTACTATTGATAGACGTCTTTTTGAGGTTATTCGTAATAATGCATCAAAACTATTACCTAGTATTTCTTTTGATCGAGTTCAGGCTGAGGTTATTAAAACGGTGCAAGCAAATCCCCGTAAAGCTATTCAAGATTATTTAGAATGCGATATTTTAAACATTTGTTTTCCTGAATTATCATGCTTTTTTCCGCAGCAAACCCCCAATTTTTTTCCCACTAATAAACTTAAATCTGACAAACAGGTGTTTCCTTTGCTTCTTTGTCATTGGTTAGAACTTAAAGCGTTTAAAATAACTTTTGAAGAATTCAAGGTCTTAGAAAGACGCTTAAAACATTTTCATATTCCTTATGCTAAAGAAATAAAAACAATACTTAGTGGTCTTATAAGGTTGGGCAATAGATATAAAACTAATTATCCCGATGCTCTTCAGGAAAAAATCTTAACTTCGCACTGTGGAGAGGAGATATTTTGGCTATACACGCAATTTCAGCGTAGATTTCAGTTTCCTCCATTTTCAGATTTGGTAAATTTACCGGAAAAAATAGACGGTACAATCATAATACAGTGGGGCATAAAAGCAGAATCTGGTTTTGAAGATGTAGTAATGCGTGTTAGACAATTCCAGATAGATGGAATTAGTGATATTGCAGAATTACGAAATAAAATTTTGATGGAATTATCTTTATCTGGAGATTGTTTATAGTGGTTGAAGCTACTTTGTGAAGCTTGTGTCTTTAGTTTATACTCAGCGCGCAAAAATTAAAGAAGGAAAATATGAGCTCAATTGCAGAAGTACAAGCCAAACTCACAGAAGCTAGAAATGAACTTGGACGGCTAATTGTTGGCCAAGAAGATGTTTTAGATGCGTTATTTATATCTATTTTAACTCGTGGTCATGCCTTACTTGTTGGAGTGCCCGGATTAGCTAAGACGCTTATTGTTCATACCCTTGCCAAGGTACTAGGAGGTCAATTTAATAGAGTTCAATTTACTCCCGATTTAATGCCATCTGATATTACAGGGGTAGATCTTATTCAAGAATATCCAGATACGGGTATAAAAGAGTTTAGATTTGTTAAAGGACCTATTTTTTGTAATATTCTTCTTGCAGATGAAATAAATAGAACCCCTCCTAAGACACAGTCAGCCTTATTGCAGGCTATGCAGGAACAAAGAATCAGTCAGGGCGATAAAACCTATGATTTACCCCAGCCTTTTTTCGTATTAGCCACGCAGAACCCTATTGAACAAGAAGGTACTTATCCTTTGCCAGAAGCGCAGTTAGATCGTTTTACTTTCTCTCTTTACATGAAATACCCCAGTTTTGATGATGAAGTTCGAATTGCCCTGTTGGAACAAACTTTTGAAAAAGATATGAAACAATGTATGACCATGGAAGATTTAGCAGAAGCTCAAAGAATGGTTGAATCTATACCGGTTGGTGAAGAAATTGTTAAATATGCTGTCAGAATGAATTTTGCAACGCGCAGCAATAGTGATTATGCCACTGATATGGTCAAAAAATATATTTCGTGGGGTAGTGGCCCTAGGGCTAGTCAGTTTATGGTTGCAGCTGCACGCGCTAGAGCCTTTATGCAAGGTCGACCTAATGTTTCTACTGATGATATTGCAATGGTAGCACCGATGGTATTACAACATCGATTGGTTATGAACTTTCAAGGTGAAGCAGAAGGAATTTTAGTGAGACAGATCATAGAGGACTTGGTAAATAAGTGCCGCTAAATAGCAAAAAGTTTCTTGATCCCAAATTGTTTGCTCAAGTAAAGAATCTTTACTTAGCAGCTAGGTACGTGGCAGAGGGAGCAATTGGCGGATATCATAAATCTCCCTATGTTGGTTATAACGCAGAGTTTTCTCATCATCGTGAATATCAGCCTGGTGATGAACTTCGACATATTGATTGGAAGCGCTATGGTAAATCGGGTAAGTATTACGTAAAACAATACGAAGAATCTTCTTCCTTGAATGGTTTTTTAATGCTTGACCAGAGTGCTTCTATGGGAGCAAATAGTCCATCGAATCTATCGAAAGAGCGCTATTCTCAAATTCTCTGTTGTGCTTTAGCGTATCTGTTGCTGAATCAGAGGGATGGGGTGGGTTTCTTAAGCTTTGCAGATAAGATGCGTGATTTTCTTCCCATTTCCTCTCGAATGACCCAATTCGGGCAATTAGTTAACTTTTTAGAAGGTTCCAACTCTGTAGGGCGAACTAGTTTATTAGATTCTATTAATGAGGTTTTACCCAATCTGAAAAAAAAATGTTTGATCATTATTATCAGTGATTTCCTGGATCTAGAAGACGAACTCATTGAGGCTATTCGCATACTCAGATTTCATAAACATGAGATAGTTGCTTTTCATATTTTAAGTCCTGAAGAACTTACATTTCCGTATGAAGACTTCAGTACCTTTGTTGATCTTGAGACAGGTACCACATTGAGTATGGAAGCACGGTCGGTCAAGAAAAACTATGAAAAGAGCTTACAAGTATATTTAAAAGAAATTCGATCGGTTATGCATCAGTATTCAGTAGACTATCAATTATTTGATACATCAATACCGTTAGAAAAAGCCTTGGTACATTTTTTATATAAGAGATCTAGGTATTTATGAAATTTTTATTAAATTATCATCAAATACTTCTATTTTTTCTATTGATACCTTTATTAATACATCTCTTGAAGCGTATGCAGGCGAAGCAAATAATGGTTAGTTCACTCTATCTTTTGCGTCGTAAGAAAGCTAATTTGTCACAAAAATTAAAATTAAGACAAGTTATTCTTCTTGCAGTTAGGTGCCTAATTGTTTTGAGTTTATCCTTATATTTTTTAAGGCCAGTTATTCAAAAAGCACCTAGTTGGATACAACAACTTTTACCATACGAAGATCGTCTGACGGTACTTTTAGATAATCGTTGGGATAATCGAGATTCTATGATCTCTGAATGGTATAAAATGAGAGGTGATTCTCAAGCAATCGATGTGGAATTTGTAGTTTTGTATGAAGCTAAAACAGATGATAATTTACTGGATCGAGTAACTCAATCCATAGATACCAATGATACACAGCATATTTTATTCAGTAGATTTTATGGAATTAGCTCCGAAGAGCTAAAAGCATTAAGTAAATTATCTTTGCAGTTTATTCCCTTTGGATCTCAAAGGGTTGATAATCGAGGAATCTTGGGAGCTTATATTCAACCAAACGTGGCTTTCGAAGGTGAAGAAGTAAAAATCATAGGTTCAGTTCATACAAATTCTACCAAGGAACTTTCTACTGAATTAAGCCTTTTTGAAAATGATGAAAAAATAATCGAAAAAACTTTATTTCCTTCAGTGACTTCCGCTTCAAATTTTATATTTCCAATGATAGTAGAAAATGAACAATCTAGAGTTTATAAGCTCAAGATTCCAGGAGATATTTTGAATGCTGATGATGAAGTGAGTTTGAAGCTCGATGTTAAATCCAGTTTTACAATAATACTTGTGGATGATGAAGTAAGCTCATCACAGCGTAACTCTAGACTTTATTTTATTAGAAAATTTTTAGAGAGCCTTGAACTAATGTTTCCTAAAACATTGGTTAGAATCATAGATATGGATTCTAAATTATGGGAAGAGTCACAAGAAAAACCAGATTGGTTGATCATAGGTAATCTCAAAAATTTTGTTTGGAAAAATGACGCAAAAAAAATGCTTATTTTTCCACAAAAAGAAAGATCCATTCAGACCCAAATCGATCAAAAATTGGGAATTAAATCCTATGCAGTTGAGGCATTGCCGCGTGAATTAGAGTTTCCTATAATGAACACCGAAGATCGAGGTTTATATTCCGTTCCATGGCAAATTTATAGATACTTACAATTGAAACAAGAGGACGGTGTACAATTGGCAATAGCTGGGGAAGAAGTACTTTTTTTTGAAAATAAAGGGGTGTATTTTTCCGCCTTTGATTTTAGCAAATATGATTTTTCAGGGGTTACTCATCCTTATTTTCCTGTCTTTTTGTATCAGTTGTTTTTAGATCGTTTTCCATTAATCCAGAAAAGTCCGGTATTGAATAATAATTCTTTTGAGCGGCCTAATAACTTAGCCGTTGTTACAGAAAAGGAAACGCAAAATTTGGCCGACTGGTCAGACCTTTCAAAAGTTTTACTTTTGCTTTTTTTGATATGGCTTTTAGCGGAAGTGTATTTAGTCCAAAATATTCAAACTCTAACCCGCTCTAAATCGAATTAATTTTTTTCCAAAAAGTTAGTAAGAGGTTGAATTATGAAAGTCTTTATTCAACTCCGGGTTTGAGTGGGAAAATGGGAATTAAGCCTCCACCACCAGAACTTACATTAACAACTGCTGAACGTGATGCTCTACCCAATGTACCTGCATATTTCCCATTAAAAATATAAGGATTCAGATTAAGGTTACGTTTTTCCTTAACAACTTTTCCTTCACTTAATGTCAAAAAATCATGTTCAGGTACCTCAAAAGCTTCTTGAGCAATCCACCAAGAGCATCCCATACACTGGTCTACCACGGCCTGCCATTTTGCATCATCAGTATGGGCACCCACATAAACATCTTGCCCACCAGCTCCTCCCGTAGGCTTAATAACCATTGTTTTCTTATTACTCATTAAATAGTCATGTAAAGATATGTCACATCCTTCCGGAGATAGAGTTATAGTTTCATCTAATTTACGAGTCCATGGTACATGTTTAGCAATACACTCCGACTCTTCCTTAGTAAACAAATATGAAAAGTCTTCATTTGTCATTAAAGCCATAACCTCTTTGTGTGCACCTATAATAGCTCTGAAAGGGTTAACAGGAATCACGGCTTTGTTTCCAATGGCCGCTAGAAAATCTTTCAATTCGCGAGGATACCTTTTATAAAACAGAAAGCGAATAGCAAGATTTATGAGATCAAATTGAATGTTATTTGAGTATAAGCCACCATCTCGATACTCTAGTTCCCTAGGGTCCAAGTAATTAGCTTCGTAACCTTGTTCTATCATATAATCTCTAACAATTTCAGCATCGGAGCCCACCAGATATGACTTAAAACTACATATTCCAATACGAGGGTTTTTTTTCTGACCACCAGCTTCTCGATAACAACTCAACATACTATCTAAAAACATTTTGAGCGTATTTGGACGTTGTGGGTTTGTGTAAGTCTCGATGAGCTCTTTGCAATATGATTGCTGGCTAAATAATTGTTCATAAACTCCAATCCAGCCACGGGCTCCAGGCATGTCAGTATTGAATTCTATGAATTTTAATGTTTCACCATCGAAGAGTGCATCATGTCTGTTAATAACCGTAGGCTTCTTATATCCGGGGTCCCACTTGATCCATTCTTCTGGAATATCTGGATAAGGAAAGTACTCTCGAACATTTTGATCACCATCAATATAGGCATTAATCACTTTATCAAGTGCACGGTCTAAAGTTTCACCTACATTTGCAATTAAATTAACTGAAGAGTCCTTTAGAAAAACAGGGACTAGAGATATTGGTAATGTTGTATTTTCTCCATAGCTACAACGCTTTTTGTTTAGTCTTCCCAGAAAATCAGTACGTTCTTTAATAATTTCTTTTGGATGGCTTAACATCCAATCTTCCATTTTTTTTTCAGCTAGATCGAAACTTTCGCCTGTCAGTGTCTTTTTCTTTGACATTAGAACTCCTCAGTTGAGAGATTATTAACTGCATTCTGGCACAAGGTTGTCTTTTTCACAAATGATTGAAAAAGAGTCTTGAATTGCATTGAATACCTAGGAATCAATACCGATTAAACAGGCTAAAGGAATAAGTTTATGCACACTATCAGGAACATGGGATTAGTTTTTGTATTGCTTTTACCAATTTCTCCTTGTTTAGCAGTAGATGATGAGGTCTCCAAAAATGATTCACTTTATGAACGAGCAAATGATTGGTTGAACCTGGATTCTTCAGAAATCTCGCATACAAAATCTAATAGAAAAAAGAAAATAGTTGCAGAAAAAGAGTTTTCTTTCGCTCCTTCGCAAGACTCAAAAATGGAAAAGCTTATTAAAGGTGCTAAGCAAATATTTAGTTCTGATCCACTTTCTATAAGTAGAAAATCTGTAGATGAGCAGGGTCGAGTAAGCATGTTTAGGCCAATTCGTTTAGGTTTTGTGAATTTTTACGATTTTAAATTACGACTTACAAATACAATATCTTATGCTCGCGACCTCGGGGATGAGCGCTCAGTTTCATTAGGTTTGAATTACTCTCCATTAGTTCTTAAGAATCCATATGGAAATATGAAAATGCGTTCATGGGACCTTAATTTAGGTTTTCGAAAGTATTTTAATAAAAAGTATTTTTTTCAATCTAATATAGGTTTAAGAAAGTATCACCCTAATCATGTTTATCGATCTTATTACAGTTCTCGTGGACATAGGTTTGAAAATGAGAAGTTGCCTTATATGAGTGTAGGGATAGGCCGTAAGATATGGGACGAAGTTCCAATAATTAAAAGACCCTTGGTACTTATTGCAAACTATACCTTCTCTAAAGATTTAGAATTTCCTGCTGCAGACCCTTTTGGACGCAATGAGATAGATCTTCACGGCTTAGATATTACGGTTTCTGTTAGCTTTAAAATTTAGCATTATGCTTTTTGAAACGAAAAAAAATTCTAGTAGACTTAGGTTTAGATTATTAATCATTGGATTAGTTAGTCTACTCTGGGTTGGTTGTAGTACCGAACAAATGCGAAATATAACAGGAAGCACACCATTAAATGCATACTCTGTTATTCAAGGTTTAGTTACTGGGGGTTCTGTATTTTCCGGAGGAACTAAGTCTAGTTTATCGAGCATTGTTTTTGAAGGTGGTATGCATGTATACCTAGAATCCTCGGAGAATTTGAATTCAAATGAAGATACTGCAGACAATCTTACATTAATATCTCAACCTCAAAACTTTATTTCTTCTCCTGAGAGTTCGTCAGTTTTTTTGGAAACTTCCACGACAATGGATATAAATAAACAGGAGCCTGATGAGGAGGGTTTATTTGCTGGACCAGACAAAATTATAAGTTTAGTTACAGATTCAGGTATCGTGTTACAGACCAGTATTTTTAATCGATATACTGCATCAGGAAAGTTACATTATCGATTTGCTGGTGAATTCCCTTATCAATCATTACGTTTAAGAATTGTAGAGGGAGAAAAGGTTTTAGAGGTTGCAATGGGGAGTTTAAGTGAATTTGATCAAGTAGTGGATGTTCCTGACTTAGATTTAGTTAACTCAACTTTAGCTACACGTATGATGGAGCAAACTAGTGAATATAAAACTTTAAGACATAAAGACATTTCAAGTTTTATGGATTCCATGAATTCAATCATAGACTCTAGGATTGATGGAAAGCTTAATAAGAATTTACTAATTGAAAATATTAATCGTGTGGGTATTAATAATGAAGGAAATTTTGAGATATATTCCACTAATTACGATCCTTTTAAATATCGAGAACCTAATCAAGTTAAGGACTGGGAGAAGCATTTGTTCCATCCGAGTCAGGAAATAGTTTCTGAGGTAGAGCCATATGAGAATATGACTAAAGAAGATATTCCTTTAGATTCATCGATTAATAAAAAGTTAGTTAATTGGATCAGGTTGGTTAGCATTGTTCAACCGGGACTCAACAAAGAAACACAATTATTTAGAAATTTTGATTTTACTCCTCACAAACCTTTTCCTTTACATACTACAAATGTAACTCTGAAAATTCATTTTAACGAGTTTCTACCTATTGAATTTCGTGATTCATTAATAGAGGCTGGAGTATTGAAAGTGCAAAATGGGGATAATCATAACAATCTATTAATTTCTGATATGGATCCTGTATTTCAAAATACTAATGTACTTGAATTAGATATTGACCTTAAACTGTTAGCTCAAGGTGAAAATAAAACCGTATTTATTTTTTTACAACATACATTTCCTAATTTTCGACATAATGAAATTGCTCAAGCTTTTTTTAAAGTTAGTTTAGAAGCATATTAGAACATGGAAGACACTGTAGTTTTTGATTTAATTGCATTCGGTAGGTCATGTGTTGATTTCACTTATGTAGTTGAAATGAAGCAAGATAAGAGCAGTAAAAATCCAATTCTAAATGAAGAGATTTCGGGTGGTGGTCAGGCAGCAACTTCTGCAGTTATAGTGAGTCTGCTGGGCGGAAGTTCAGCTTATGTGGGCAATTTGGGTTGGGATGAGGGCGGAATGTTGTTATTAAAAGAATTTCGTCGCTTTGGTGTTGACTGTAGATGGGTGCAAAGACCAAACAATTACACCACTCCAAAGGCTTTAGTTGTAGTTGATCAATTAACGGGTAATAGGAATATTTTCTATCAATCAAAACAGGAAAACTTTTCCTGTCCATTACCAGAGGAAGCTTTTGCTCGTTGTAAAACACTAATACTTGACCCAGAAATTAGTTTCGAAGATTTGCAGAAGGTTAAAAAGTGGAAACAGCCTGAGACTTTGGTAATTTATGATGCCGAAAGAGATCGTCCGGCATTGAATGCTATGAAAGAATTTGCTGACTTTTTCATAGCCTCAGAAACTATTCTAGATATAGATTCCAATATTAGTAGAGAAACTGCATTACAGGGATTGCTCGCTGATGTTCGCGGTGAATTGATAATTACCTTTGGCGAATATGGTAGTGTTTGGTGGAAAGATAAGAACAAACCCGTGCATATTCCTTCAATCCCACTAAATGACACATCTGACACTACTGGTGCAGGTGATGTATTTCATGCAAGTTTTGCTTATTTTTATCCTCAAGTGAAAGATATGATTTTATCATTGAAATACGCTACGTACTGCGCAAGTTTGTCCACGACGATTTTGGGGACTCGCAAGGAGTTAAATTATAAAGATGGGTTGGTAAGTGCGGTACAAAAAATTCAAGAAACATACCTAAAGGATTTACCCGAATGGTTAATTTTGAAGTAGAGTTAACTCGCTATCTTTGAGCGGTTAAAGCGAACTTCTTCTATCTGATTACACGCTTACAAAGCATCTAATGTTAAATCGTGAGCCAATTCATCTAAATCTTCTCTAAGTGATTTAGAATGAGCTGCATTACTAGGTATATTTACCGGTTGAAGCGGTTTATTCTTTTCCATCCAACTCTGCATGTCTAGGTCACGCTCGGATTTGTCTAAATTACATCTTATTTTGCCCATAATAATGACTACGTAATTTGTTAAGTATAAGTCTTTTGCCTTTCTCTTAAATATTGTAAAAAGATTTTTGAAATTAACAAGCCTAGTTTTGGCAAAGTCTTTCACCAGACATTTTCATTTTTTAAATTTTTGATTAAATCGAGTACTTTTTTAGGTTTAAGACCGATCATACAGGCAAAATCTGTAGGACAAACTCGATTTTTACATGGAGAGCAATGCACTTCATTTCTTACAGGATAAAAATTATCTAGGAAACAGTGGGTCAGATTGGGGTCAGAAGCACCAAAAAGCACAACGGTTGGTTTGCTCATTGACAAAGAGTACCACCTTAAACCGCTATCACCCGTAACAAATAACTGCATTCGATCAAAGAAAGGTTTAATATTATGTAGTCCCAGTGACTCACGGCTCAAATTAATAGCCTTGTCGCCAATTTCTTTACTTATGAAATCGGCACGTTCTTCATCTCCAGGGCCTCCAAAGACAAAAAATCTAACATTAGGAAATGTTTGAACCATCATTTCAGCTAAATCAACAAAATGATGTTTGATCCATTTTCTAGTTTCTCCAAAGCCGGCTCCAGGATTTAAACCAATCATGATATCGTCTTGTTTAATTTGATATTTTTTTTCTACGATATTAAATATTTGAATTGATTGTTCATCAAAATTAATTTCTAAGTCAGTTGCTGTAATTTCGGCACCAAATGCCCGAGTCAATCGAGAATAATATTGGTCCATGGGTTCTTTGTGCTTAACTAGAGAATGCGTTAAAACAAATTCTCGCATTTCATTTTTATAGCCCATCCGTATAGGAAAACGTGCTAGAAAAAAATCCCAAGCAGTAGAAAAAGAATTTGTATAAAGCAAACTGGCTACATTGTTGTAACGGTGTAGTTCTTGTATATAGTTAAGGTATGCAGCAATGCCTGCATTTTTGGCTGGTTTAATTATGAAATCGTCAAAAATTTCATTAGACCTCAAAACGTCAAAACAATTAGCTCTACCTGTTGCTATAAACTGTTTTTCGGGATAGGTATTCTTCAAATTACGAAGGCTTGGCGTAACCATAACAATATCGCCTACCCAATTGGGTACGCGTATTACAATGGTTGAATGGTTTTTAACCAATTGGTGCATTTTCTCGGAATCTAACACAAGAACCAAATTATATCAGAGCAAATTACAAGATTCGTATCTAGGATAAGTTTTGCACAAAATCGTAAGAATAATTGATTTTTAGTATGTCTTATAACTAAATCTATTTCAAATGTTTCCGCCACCCGTAAGTGATTGTTAGCTTACTACGATATTAAATACATGAGACTTTCTATTTTTTGGTTTTCCATTTTTCTCGTAGTTTTTTCGAATCTTATTTCAGCCAATACAGTGAAATCAGAAGAACTAAATTATTGGGAACAGCGAGCTGAATATTTTATGGAGCAGGGGGAATGGCGTAAGGCATTCACCTCGGCATTTAACGCTCTGCATGAGACCGCTGAGAATAGTAAGGAACGTGCTAGGCTTTACACTAAAATTGGACATCTTTTCTTCCACTTTAAAAAAAATTATGGAGATTCCGAGGGATATTATGGTAAAGCATTACATATCGACCCTTATAATTTAAATGCTCTTATAGGTATCGGTGATGTATATTCTGCCAGAAGAGAGTTTCGAGGAGCTCTACACTACTATGAATTGGCAGAAAAGTATCACCCCAATCATTTTCAACCGTGTTCTTCGATAGCAGCAGCTAATTACGAATTAGCAGAAGACGAAATAGCTATGCAATATTATGAAAAAGCTCTTGCATTGAATCCAAATGATGTAGTCAGTCTTAATAACTACGCTAACATTTTTTACGATAAAAAAAGGCTAAGAGAAGCACGAGTCTTATATTTGAGATCATTAGCGATTGATTCTCATTTTACAACGGCACATAATAATTTGGGAAATTTGTATATGCTGCAGAGAGAGTTTAATGAAGCTTACAAGCATTTTAGCAGAGCTCTTGAGTTAGATTATGATGATGCATCCATTCATAGTAATATTGCTAATTTTTATTTTGAAGTAAAGCAAGTCGAAAGAGCTAAATATCACTTACGAAAAGCCGTTGTTCTTGAAAGACATCCTGTTTTTCATAACAACTTAGCAGTAATGGAAAAGTTTAGTGATGAAGAGCTTAATGCCGGCATACAATATGCCAAAGCTTTGTCGGGTAATCCTGCATACAGTAATGCTAAAAAGAATGCAGCGTTTTTTAGGAAACGTTCGCATATTATTCAAGAAGCTCGCGAATCAGGTGGTGACCATTTTTATTTTTTCAAGTTTTTGGATGGTAAAGGTCGTAAAAGACGAACACTTGATAATAGTACTAGGCTTAAAAAGTTCGATAGATTCAGCTCCAAATAAAAACCCTTAGTATAAAACTCAAGGGCATTAACTAGATCAAATATTAAAGAATATCGTATGTACTAAACTGCATTATAATTAAATGATTTTTTATGATTTCGCAGTAAGAATTTTTGATCAGCATTTTTTGTGTAGTCTGACAAAAAAGCTGCTATAAGTGAGAATTTTTGGTATTCTTTTTTGGTGAGTCCATTACTTCTGGAAATTACCCCATATCTAAAAACCGGTGCCTTGCTCATGGCAGGTAGTTTGGTTCCGATCTTAATTTTTAGAATTTTACGCAATAAAGTAAAGATAGGTTCAAAAGATATCAGTGAATATGTAATGGATGAGGTTGATCCCCAGAGTGGTTTAATGGTCGCAAGTCTGAACCCGGAGCAGTTCGAAAAATCCTCGAAAAATTTAGATTAAAACCTTCATATGGATCGGGTAATAAACCAGTATGATTTTCATATATTAAATCTCTTTGAAGACCATACCAATCGCTAACTGATGACTTCAAAGAGTAGCGTGATCTTCCAAAAAGAGTATCAGAAAACTCTTTAAAGTCAGAATTAAATTGATTTAGGTAGAATTCTTTAGGCGTAACGAAATGTATCAGGGTGAATTGACCTTTATCTCCATATACTTTGAATTCTACTTTCGAACGTAGAAACCAGTTATTCATCGAATTAATTTTACTAATCAGATTGTGTGTAGTAATTGCGATTAAGTTGGCTCTAAAAACTAATGGTTCGTCCTTTCTGCGGAAGCTTGGTTGCATAAGACTCAATAAGCCTCGATCATAAATAATTCGAATTGGTAGACTTTGGCTAAGCTCTATTAAATTCCATTGTATTTGATTTACGATCTCTGGTTTTTTGGATTCAGAGTTATCATGAACTAATTGTAGATCTGAAAGCCATTCATCAATATATATTTTTTTTATTAAATTTTTTCCAGAGAATAGATCTTTGACTGTCATAGAATGTGAAGAAGCATAGATAGCAAAAAATAATATTAGACGCATACTTAACAAATATCGGTATGCCAGAGACTAGACATGACGAAGCTTAGGTAGTCAAATTTAGTATGATTTATCATGATTTGTTCATGTTATGAAAAACTAATTGTTATGCTCCCGCCGTGGAGCATTATCCTAGAAAACAGGGTATCCGAAGTTAAAAGTGGAGTATAGCAACAAATGGGTTTACTAGATCGACTTAAAAAGAAAGCTTCCTCAAATGAACGACCTCCTGGGGATGAAACTGAGCAAGACGAATTTGGTGAAGATAGTCTTTTGAATGACGAGGAAGATTTATTCTCAGATTCGGAATCCTTGGAAGAATTGGATGAGTCAGATGAATTTGATTCGTTAGAGCTAGAAAATACCGATGATGTACCAGAAGAAAATCAAATTCAAGCTTCAACGGCAAATTCTAAACGCAGTGTCATCGCTGGGATAATAGTTGTTTTATTGCTTGGAATTTTAATTGGCTTAGGTTTATGGTTTTACTTATCTAGCCAAAAATTTCCCCTAGCAGAAGATCTTACAAAGAAATTCTTTAAAGCTTTAAATGATGGAGATTACAATAGAGCATATTCCATGATGGATAAACCCTACAGAGAAAAAATTAATAATAATAATTTTCGTCTATTGTTACGATCATCTGCATTCTATTTTGACCAGATAAATAATATAGATTTTGAAGAGAAAAATTTTAACTCTTGGGATGATAATGCAAGTCTTAGTGGTTCATTAGAATACGTTGGTAAAGCCCAAGGAAATTTTGAACTAAAATTTATCTTACGAAAGCTAGGAAAAAGTAAAAAACTTTTTATTACGGGCTTCCAAGTGAATAGTGAGGATAGAAAAAGGCGGGAAGAAAAAGCAGCACATACAGCGGTTACAGAATTCTTAGGGACTTTTTCAAAGGATCGCGCCACTGTATTTGAAGGCTTTTTTCATCCAAAGCGTCTTGAGTCGTGGGGAATGGACAAACGGCTTAAGTTATTAAAACTACATTCACGTTTAATTGATATAGGATTTGTAGAACATAAATTCAAGCCAACTGATTATAAAGCAAAGGCTAATGTTGAACGGGTTTATTTTGGAAAATCGAAAACAAAATTAGGTAATGAAATGAATGCAAATGTGACCGTTTTCTATGAGAAAGGAAATTGGTTTGTAACGCATTTAGATTTCAAACCTCAATAGTTAATAGACAGGCGGAAAGTCTTTCCTGTACGCTCATACCAGCCCATTCCTTTACGTATCCCACAGGACTCAAGTAGGCCTGACAATTCGCAACTGTAGTGCGTGCGAAACGATGTAGATGGCCACAAATATGTTGTTTTATTGGATAATTATCAAGCAAACTCCTATATTTCTTGCTTCCCATAAAAGCTCCAAAATACTCAAAATCCCAATTTTTACCGGTGAAATTTAAAAATTCTGGATAGAATGGAAAGTGAGTGACTAGAAAAATATTATCCGTCATTACCTTTTTAAGTTGTTCATCAAGTTTATAATAAAAATAATCTGTTAATTCAAAATCTCGTTTAGGGCCCTGAAATTCTTTCCATTTACAAAAAAGGCTATCCATCCAACGTCTACCACCTCTTTGATAGCTAATAAAATCATCTAGTGTAAAAGGGTGATCGGACGGCATCAAGGAGTAGTCGTACCATGCGGGGCTACCTACGAAGGTCCAATTATCAATTTTGAAAGTTTGCTTAGGTAGATAAATCCATTGATTTTTAGAACATATTTCAGGAAGCATAACATTGAGTTTGTCTTCACTGCTCAAATCTTCATTACGACACCAAAGGTCATGATTTCCCGGTACAATCAAACGGCTAAATTTACAGTCTTTAAATAGTTGGAGTGCGTTATCCCAGCCATCTATAGTTTCCGCCAAATCGCCCGCAATTATGAGTATTTCCGGTGGGTTAATTAAACAATATTTGTGTAGTTTCTCCCACCACCTTAAATTTAGATCATGAGAATCTACATGAATATCTGAACTAGCATAAATTTTCATTTTGAAAATGCTAACATTAATTTTTACCTATGAAGATTTTGATTTTTTTGGCAGTAATGTTATCGGGAGTACCAGAAGCTTCTACCGTACAAAACACTAAAGAAAGTTTCTTCTATTATGGTAACGGTGTTTCTTTTGTTTTGCCTAATAATTGGCACGAAAATTCTGATGTAAATGAAATTACAAGAAAAACTCTCAAATACTATATTGACGAATTTTCTGCACCTGTAATTGCTCGATTAGAAAATAATCAAGGACGCCTTTTTGATTTCAAATCAGATGATCATGTGGGGATCATTATTTTCGAGGAATGGGCTGGTTCGGTGGACTATTCTGAAAGCTTAGCCGAAACTTTTTCTACAATCACTAAAAAATTTTTAGTAGATGCTTCATATGATGATATCAATGCATCGAATCTTCTATCTGATGTCAGAATGGTAGATGGTGTTCGTTCTGCTCATCTTGAATTAATGTGTATTAAAAATGGCATAAAGTTTTTCTACAAAAGTACGCTAATTCCAATTGGATCTCGCTTTTTACATGTTTATTCTCTGAGTAAAGATGAGGTAAAGGATTTAAATCGTGCCAATTACGAAACTTTTTTGAAAAGTTTTATGGGAGCAGGAATTAATAACAGGAGTTCTGAAAACTTGGGAGTTCTCTTTCAGGTGTTTGTGATTTGTAGCGTTCTATTTATTTTTAGGTTATTAAAGTTTTCTTCATCCAAAAAAGATTAAGTTACTAATATTCGAGCCAGATGTTTCGGCTAGCTTTATTTATTTGCTCTTCGATCTACTAGGTTAATAAATTTTTTTATTTCACCTATAACATGAGCAGAGACTACTCCAGGCGTTAAAAAATCTTGTTTGGGATTGAGTCTATCTCCCACATGAAAAATGCGATTCAGCTTGGGAAATGTTTCTAGTCGGTGGATGGCTTCTTTTAGAATGACTTCTAGTAGTTGATAGTCTGCTGGATTAGATGCAAAATCTCGTTTTGCAATTAGCGATAAAAAGGGTTCTTGAACTTCGTTTTCTTTAAAAGCTTCAGGTTTAAATCTATCTAAACCGTAAAAATAACTTGCAGGATAATCAAAAACTGTTTCAGTTCTGGCAAGTTTTTTTTGATGAATCATTTGTATTCGATTGTAAAGGTTTTCAATTTGATTTTGAGATGATTTTATATCAGTATTTTTTGCCAAAAAGAATTCTTCTATTTCAAACAGAACATCAATAGGGTGGCGAAAAGAAGGGTTTAATAATATGTAACCTTTAAATAATTTTTTACGAGCAAGATACGGCACGAAATAAGAACTGAATCCATAGCTCAATAATATTAGATTTGAGCTGTGTGTCATAGGCAATGTTTTTATTTGAAAGATTGCATTATAAATATCTTCAAGAACCTCCCAAGATGGATGAATTAGTTGCCCTTTAGGCATCTTATGAACATAACTTCTTTTTGGATAAAGTAAGCATCCAATATCATTACTAGCTAATCCAGTAGCTATATCCTTAAAAAATCCGTTAATACCAGTTCTGTGTTCCAGGTCTTGTGGCCCAAAATCATGAGTAAGAATAACGATGGATGGATTTTTTATACCATTAGGCAAATATAGCCTTGCTTTAAGAGGATGTTTTTCAGAGCCTATTGAAATGTGTTTAATTGTATATTTATGGGGTCTATCATAAGGAACTTTAACCTGAGGTACTTTTAATAATTTTCTTAAAGGTACATAAGAGTAGCTATTAATTTCTAAGTTTTTATTAAAATCCAAATTTAATCCCAACTCATGTTTTTCAAACACTATACGAGCGAGAAAGTGAAAAGTATGCTCACTGCGCGAAATGCTCATTTGTCTAAGTTCTCTATAGTCTCCATGAGATAGGATGTGTTGAGACCATGTTTGTTTTAGTTGAGACTGCAACTGTTTTTTTGGAAATCCATCGTGAAAGCTTTTAGAAGCAAGGTCGAAATCAAGGGAAGCTAAATGATCTAAGAATAATATTGCTTTACGATATATTACGGTACTAGTTTCTCGATTCGGAGGTGGCCAAGTATTAGTTTTCTCGTAGTTTGAGACGCCACTCGAGTAAGCAAAGCTGACTATGAGGATATGCAGTAAGAAGTGCATTCTGATTTTGTATAATGAATATTTCAAACTTAGATTTTGTTAACAAAGTTCGAGAACTTTTTTAATTAACTTTTCAATACCAATAGAGACTTCCGCAATGTTCTGACCTAACATGTAAGCTGGAGTAGAAATTATCTTATTATCAGTATCTACACAAATCTCAGATACTTCACGATTATGATGAGTACACCCTAGATCATTTATAATCTGAGCAGTCTCAACATCACTGCCAATGGTTAACTCGAAACCGTGTTTTATATCCGATTCAAGTATAGCCAGAAGGGCTGGAGCGATACAGATTGCTCCAATAGGTTTGTTAAGCTTATGAAATGAAACTAGAAAAGATTTAACATCTTCATTAATATTACCTTCCGAACCCTTTACTGCGAAATCACTGAGATTTTTAGCAGCACCGAAACCGCCAGGTATGATTACTGCATCATAATCTATTGGATTGGCATCAGCTATATTTAATACGGGGCCTCTCGCTATTCTAGCCGATTCAACTAAAACATTGCGATTTTCATTCATCACTTCCCCGTTAGCATGATTAATGACGTGCATTTGATTAATATTCGGAGCCATTACAGTAACTTCCTGATTAGCTTGAGATAAATATAATAAAGTCAAAACAGCTTCATGTACTTCAGAACCATCATATACTCCGCAGCCGGATAAAATTACTGCTATCTTAGACATTTCAAACTCCTTTTAATGGGCTTATAGCTTTTGAATTGTAGCAATTTCATAAATATTCTGCATGATTCAAAAAAATTTATCGAAAATTTTTGTTAAGTTTTGTGTAGAGTGATGCGTAGCTATCTAAAATGCTAGTCCAACTCGGCTTTGTGCCTTCTTTTCGATAAGATTTTATTCCTTTATAAATATCGTTAGCACTTTCGAATACAGAAACTTGGTATAAATTTGCCATGTAATCCGAAATAGAACCTTTACGCGCCCATACCGACAAACCCATTTTATGAGCCTCGATAGCGACAAGCGGGCCTGTTTCCAGCCATTTAGACGGTATAATCCAGTGACTACAGTTAACTAATTGCTTTTTGCTAAAAAGCTTACCTCTGACTTTAACAAATTTTGGTAAACCATTAACTTGCTCCCAGCCTTCTCCAAACACTTCGAGTCGACCAGAAAAATTTATATCTTTTAATTCATCGATAAATTCAGAGATGCCTTTGTGAGAATTAGGTCCTCCAATTACGCACCAAGAATTTGCAGTTAGAGGATTGGAAATTTTTGCTTCTTTAGTAAGACCTAAATCTACATCCCATTCTGCTTCGCTTTGATATGGTATTACGACACATTTCTTACGAAAAATTTTTGGAATTTTCTGTCCAATGGTTTTCTGCGGAATAACTATGGCTGCGCAAGCATCCATTAATTTATGAGCATTTATCATTCGCCACTGAACTGAGATTGGCATTAAAATTTTTTTTGCGAAGGCCTTTTTGTTTTGAAGACACATGGAGCATTTAATCATTGAAGGTCCAGTGCATATTTTATTTCTATAAGTTAAAAGTTGAGTTCTTTGACACAAAACAAAATAATCATGCCAGTGTAAAACCAAGGGGCGTTTTTTAGCTAACTTTTGTAGTAAATTCAAGCCAAAAGCTGCCGTATGGTGAACGTGAACTACATCAATTGAATTATCTTCTATCCATTTATTGACTCTTTGTTCAATTGCAAATGGATGTCCCAGTGTCTGAGGTTTTATACCATATGGCTGATGAATTCCAAATGTTACAGCCGTACGTTGAAAATAGCTTACTTTTTCGTGACCTACCTTGGAAGAATGAGAGGATGCGTTTTTCATCAAAAAGTATAAGTATCTTTCAACGCCCCCAGGTTTTTCAGGATACTGCTGTTCTACAAGATGTAGTACTCTACTCATTACACAAGACCGATAATTCACTCGAATATTTCAGCCGGAGCTTCGTCGCCCTCTCCTTGTATAAGCATAATTTCTTTTTTTCCATCTTTTACAATAATGGATTCATCTTCTACGTCTATCTTTATAATCTCTCTATTTTCCACGAAATCTCCGACTTTGAGATTCATTTCTTTGTCATTCTCGATAACCTTTAATACAGGCTTGGTGCCAAATTGACCGATACTTACAATAATAAATGATGGTTTCCAGGTTTTAATTGCAGGAGCTTTTCGTTTAGTACTCATCCCAGTAAATGGATTATTCAGATTATCACCGCCAGGGATTGTTCGTAAAAACTCTATGAGATTATTTTTGACGGGGCTAGGACGAGTAGCTCCACCTTGGAGAATGGAAACCATTGTACCTACAGTATCTCCTGATGCTAGATTGATCAATTGATTGTAAGCATTGTTACGTATGAAACCAAATTTGTCGTCTAGCCCTCGTACAAGTGTTCCAACACTATTTGGTGACTCCATATAACCTATGGCAGAGATAATGGCATTGCGCACCCAAGGATTACTATGCTGAGCTAAAGGGTCTAAGATGTCTAATACATTTTCATCACCAATTAAACTCAAGGCTTCAGCGGCTAGAATTATTTGATCCGAAGACTTGGGTTTAGCTAAAAGTTTTTTTAAGAATGACTCGCTTTCAGTAATCTCGCATTGACCAAGTGCATATATAGCAGTTAATTTGATATTAGGTTTGTTTTTTCCTGAAGCAAGGCTTAGCACTTCATCAGAAGCTTGACTCGACCTGTGGTAAATCACATCAAGCAAAGCTTTGTATACAACCTCATCCTCATCAGAATTTAATTTTTCGATAGATTTTTCCAAATCATTCTGACCAGAAGTATCAATTTCTTTAGTGAAAATCTCTTTATCTTTTTCTAAGCTGACGATACCTTCATCCGGATCGATGGCAGTTATTTTGTAGCCTAAAATCGTATCTTCGATTCCGAAAAACTCTCGACCTATTTTAACTTTTGCGCGTTTTCCTTGACCAATATATCCACTGATACTGAAGCTATCCAAGCTGATTCGTCCGGAGTCGGAAGAAAACACAAACGGTTCTTGTATTTCTTGCAAAGTAATATAAGCAACCTGAGCAGTGGTTGGGTCAAGTTTACCAAGATATTTTCTGATAAATGATACAGTTTTATCATCGTTAAGGGTCTTGAAGGCACGTAGGATAGTTCGTTGAACGTCTTTCTTTTTTCTTGATTTTTTGAAAACTCTGTAGAGATCGTCCGTGGAATCAGTATCTACAAACTTTACCAGAGCATTTACGGCGGCCTTAACAACTACAGAGTGCTTGTCCCTCAACATTTTGCGAATAGAATCAACAGATTCAGTATGGTTTAGATGGGCTAATCCCAATATGGCGTGAGCTTTCTTTTTTCTGTCTCTGTTCTCTAGATTTTTAGTCAGAGATTGTACTGATGAATTTCGATTAAACTTGGCAGCAGATAACTCACTTGGGAGTAAAGCAATTATTAAGGCTAACGGCACGTAGATTAATTTTTTCATGGTAATTTCCATTCACTTTTTTGGTAGATTACCCAACCATTGATGAAATCTTGAGGTCGATAATCAAACTCTGTTTGAAAAGCTACGTCAAAGTGTTTACCTTGAAATATTTGTCGCAACATTCTGCGTATTCTCCATAATCCGTGGGACTCTATTAAATGTTTGAACATCATTAGACTCTGGGCATATGCTAATGTTGCGGTTTTCTTTCTGAACAAAGCGAAGCTACCCGATATACGGTCGTATGGCATGATTTTTTTAGCAGAAATAGCTTCAACAACCGTTTTTTTGAACATTTTTGAAATGGGTGCATCAATACGGTCAGAAAAAGAATCTGGACCCGAGTAAATAAAGGGTTTTTCATAATATTGAGCTAATCCTTCATTAAACCAAGTGGGGACAGAATTGTGAGTTAGGGCATCAAGAAAAAGATGACCTAATTCATGCCTTAGGAGAGTTTCAAGTTTATATTCTTCTCTGAGCGTTTCTGCATATGGAATTCTAATTTCTCCATCGTATACGCCGGCTGCCCAACTCGGGCTTCCCATTCGAACTGCCATATTGCGTTTCTTTGGATCATATACAACGATAGTTATTGGTGTTTCGGTAAAAAAATCAAAAATTTGCGTTAGATCTCTGTAACTCCTTTCTAAAATAGGGATAAGAGTTTTCTGCAATTCAGTTAGCTTTTCTTTGCTAGAACGTATTACGAAATGTGGGCTTGGCTTACTGGTGATGTAACCTTCTTCGAGTGTTTTGTCATTTTCAATTTTTTGAAGAAACTTTTCGACGTCTTTCGATTCTCTTAATCCCTGCGCTTGGTTCAAAGTGGATATAGCCAAATCAAATTGACCTCGGTGATAATACGCCTCTCCTAAAATTACTAAGGAATTTCGTCGTCCAGTTGAATCAAAATTCGAACTGATTTTTTTGAGGTCAAGAATGGCTTTCTTATAATTTTTTAGCTTTGCTTTGCTTTTACCTCTAAAAAACAATGCTTCATCGTGAGCTTTATCCTTTCTTAGAATATTAGTGGCGTAGTCAATGCAGCGGTTATAATCGCCTTGATCGTGACTTGCCATCATAAGATAGACCATGAAGGTTTCCGGTCTTGGAAGTCCTAACATAATTGCTTTGTCTACGAACTGGTTTAATTGTTTATATTTTTTATTCTTGAGTGCTGCGTTGCAGGCTGCATGTAATGCTTTAAAGACACCTTTTTGTATATCTGCTTTTGGATATCTTACGAGGTAGGCTTTTTCAAGTAGCTCTACGGCTTTAACCGGATTTTTGGTCACTAATTTTTGACCCATCTTCAGCAATTCTTGCGGGTCGAATTGATCATTTGCAAAGGAGGTGGTAAACATTATTAAAAGGATTAAAATTTTCATAAATTTCCCTTGCTGAGACAACATACATGAATAACCATTATTTATTTATAAATAAGTTTCTATCATTCAATGGATGTACATCTTTCGTCTGACTTCGCATTTTTTCATAAAAATTTACATGTTTCAAGGCACAAACTTTATAGCAAAAACGATTCTTTATCCAATTTCTCGTATCTGCAACAGGTTTTGTAGACCAAGCTTCAAGGGTGGCTTTCAGTATTGAATTTTCGTTGAATGGATCACAATAAATTGCATATTTTCCAAAAATTTCTTGGCAATATCCTTGATTAGTACTAACTACAGACGTGTCAAGATAAGCTGCTTCTAGGTTGGCAAGTCCTGTTGTCTCGAAAAAAGACGCTAAAATATGAACTCTAGCGCCTCTTATCGCACTTAGAATTGATTGTCTATCAAGGTCTTTAAACCAAAATGTATTTCTGCGAGCGCGAACCATCGACATAAACTGTCTTACGTAGCTTCGATGATTGGGGTTTGGAAAACCTATAAAAACTAGGGGTAGATGAGGAGCTCGTTTCAATGCTTGTATTATACGATGTTGATTCTTTAAATCTTCAATACGACCAACACATAGAACATAGTTTTTCAGACCAAGTTGTTGGCAAAAACTTAAGTCCGACTGATCTAGTTCCGTTAAATCCATACCAACGGGTATTTTCGTGAAGGGTGCTTTTCGAAAAGGTTTGAAAAAATGTTGTATTTCGTTATTTTCTAAACTACTGCTATGAATAATTCCTTGGGCATTATTCAAAACATGGCGTACCGCATGGAGATAACCGTCTTGCCAAATTGATTTACAGGCGTCATGAGAACTTTCTTTACGGAGCCATAAGTAAGTATTTCGTAACTGTTCTGCAGTTTCATAGGACAATCTTGCAGCAAAATAACCACCCAAACCATAACGACCTCTTAAATTGTACTCCGTCAAATTCTGGAATATGGGTGTTAATACAAAGTGTTTAGCTTGTCGCTCTGCGTTCAAAACCTGTTGGTAAGTTTCTTGAATCCTACTGATGTTAAAACAATGTACTAAATCAAAGTTATCTAGTCTTCTGTTTACACTTAGATCGATTTCAACATCGTGACCGATTTCTCTAAGTCCTTTGGCAAGTGACGATACCTGTATACTATCGCCGCCAGGTTTAGACCACAAATTGCTGCGCGCTTGCAGTAAAATCCGCATGACTAGATTATATCTTAATACTCATCGTATGGAGAAGACTTGTCTTAAAAAATTTCGCAATAGCCATGGGCTTTGATCACGATTACGAAAATAATATTCCAAGTTTTGATCAATAATTTTTTGCTTTTCTTGGCTGACTCGAGTCCGAGGATGATAAACCCTTTGGGTGTTCATCAAAAATCTTGGTATGCCTTTGTCTTTTAGATTTCTACAAAACTCTAGATCCTCTGTATATAAGAAATATGACTCATCGAAACCATTTATCTCATTAAAAACTGTACGAGGTAAAAACCAGCAAGCTCCTTGAAGCCAATCTACGGATATAGTTTCAAAATAAGGTAAAAATAAATAGCCTATTTCTTTCAACAAACCCATTGGGTCATCTGGAAACGGGGCATAGTGTTTGTAGTGACCATGAATTGCGTCACACAACTTCGGTGCAATGAGTGCTTGGAATAATTTAGATGTTTGAGCGCAGGGGTTTATGAAGTCAGTATTGAATGTTACATCTGGATTCAAGAAAACTAATAAATCACTCTCACAAATTTTTGCAAGCTGATTATTCGCTTTCGCAAAACCAACATTCTCTGTGTTTCTGATAAGTCTTACATTATCACCAAGAATATTTTTCCAGTATTTTAAGCGTTTATAACTATCATCTTGACTGGCATTATCGGCTATCAAAATTGGATAGGGCATTTCCCCATAAACTTGCAGGAAAGAGTTGAAAAAATCGTCAAGATAATCGACTTGATTAAAGCATACAGATATAAGACTTATAGACTCAATAAAACTCTTCTTCGTAGTCGCTTTCTTCATCATCTTCAGAACTATCTTCTTCTTCAGACTCGTTCTCACTTTGTTGTTCACGAAGCTGAATCAGTAGATCGTTTTGTTCTCTATCCTTAAAACCTTCAAATCCGAAAGTAAGTAAACTCACCTTAGCATCAATTCCATACGGTAAGTCTTTGTAAGGCTTTAGTGCTAGTTCGGTGACTAAAAAATAAAGATCCTGAGTAGTTATATCGTGGAGAAATTTTAGCAATTCAAAATAATTGCAGCGGATTTCCATTTCTTGTACATAGGAAGAAATCATAATGGAATTATCTACTTGCATTTGCATGTCGCCCGACTTCACTTCTGGTACAGAGTAAGTATCGACACCTTTGGCGATATATTCTTTTGTTACTTTAGGTTTTAACTGATCATTTTGAACAATAATCTGTTCAGTGATTTTTGTGACTGTGGCATTAATATTGTTCTCGGCTGTTCCTTCTTTTGGAAATCTGTCGAATAAATCACGCAAGTTTTCATTTGATTCTTCGATGCTACTTTTGACAGAGTCTCTTGTCGCGACTAAATCTTCGAATTTTCTTTTCTCTTCAGTATATTTCTTTATGCTACTTTTGAATCTTCTTATATCTTTTGGCATTTGCCCTAAAAGAAAGTCGTCTGCGAAAAGAAACCAAACAACGATGATACCTCCCAGTATCTGAAGATGTTTCTTTATGATAAGGTCTGGATTCATAGGGGATTATCCAATCTTAGAGTTCCTTCCATGGAGAACTCATAATGTGCTGCTATTTCCTGATATTCTTCCTCTCCCTTTTTCGAGCCTGGTTTTTTGATTTCTTGGCGCGGGACAAATTTTTGATCGGGTGGTTTTGGAATATAAAAAATGCCAGTTTCAGTAAGTTTCTTTATCAAAGCGGTTATAGATGTTCTCTGTAGAGCATCGCCTTCCATTTTCCATTCGATCTCCAGCTTAGTCCATGGATTGTCTTTTTCCCTTTGCGACTCGGCCCATTTTTTGTAACTACCTGGCTTGAATGTTGGGACAATGGATTTAAATTCTAGAGCGTTAAGTTTAATATCTGGTCCAAGTTTGGTCATAAGTGTTTTCAAAACCCTTGGATAATAAGCATGATTTTCCATGACCTTCTTAATGTAGCCTATTTGTGCTTTGTATAATATGTCTTCCAGTTTAAGATTTTTCAATTGAGCTCTAGCCATTTCGGTACCATCAGTAGCACGCTTAAGAGCTCTATTTTTGCGCTTTAATTTATTCCATTCACTACTTACTTGTAGATAGTTAACACCTGTTTGGAGAACTAGAATTGTAAGTATTACCCCAAGGATTAAACGCCATTTGACTAGTGGTAGCTTACGCAGTACTTGAATAGGGTTTTCATTTTCACTATCAACCTTTTTCACTAAATTGATATTAGTAGCCTTGCTATCTAAGCTAACTATAGATGTAGATGAACAGTCGATGAAGTGATTTTCAGTTCGTAATTTCATACGAAACTCTTCTCGCTCAAATGTATTAGGTTCTTGCTTGAGAGTTTCGGCAACATCAAATGGTTGAAAAGCATGTAGTTTTGCTTTGAAGTTTTCTTGAGCGATTTGTAAAAATTCTGGTGCATTAATTATTCCACCAGAGAAAAATATTCGCGTAGGGCCTTTGCGAATAGTCATGAACGCATTATTGTCTGCAGTAAAATTTCGTGCTAGTGCCGAGGTAAAATAATTAATGGATGAGTTTACCTTTGAAAAAATCGAACCTAGTGTCTTTGACATATTGTCTAGATAAGGCTTTGGATCATTAATATCAAAACCCATTTGATTAACTAAGTCTACTTCTCCAGAAAAACCTACTTTATGCAAAATACTTTCTACTTCGCTACCTGAAAGTGCGGCTTCACCAGATTTGCTAGCAAAATCATATAGCTCGTCATAGAAACTTTTGGATCCATAATGCAAAACTTTGTTGAACAGCAGTTGTCCCTGAAAGAATAAATTTACTTTGGTGGTAAGATATCCAATATCAACAAAAACTACAGGTTCATCATTTATAGATTCTTCGAATGTTAATAGACGCTTGTAAAGCGCAAGTGTCGTTTGTAATAAAGGATAAACTCCACCAAACTTTAAACCCAACTTATTCACTTTATCTCTTAGCATACCTACGTACTTTGGATTCATAAGTATGGTTGCTGCGATCACCTGTGATCTTGTTTCAATATCTTTAGTGAATAATTCTATAAAGCGATTATGTTCGATTTCAGGCGGTATTTTTTCTTGATTCGCAAATTTTTCTAGTTCTTCTTTAATTCGAGTTTGAACCTGATCTTTGTCAATACGCGTTAAATATGCCAAGTTAGTAGGCGCAAAAATAGACGAAGCTACAAATCTGATAGGAAGCTTTTTATCAATTTGTTCAGAAATATCGTTAAGATAGGTTCCTATGGACTCAATGTATACATCAACACCAGAGTAGGTCTGAGGTATTTTGTACTCATGCCTTGATTCGGCAACCACTTCTTCTTCTTTAGTTATTTTGAAGACACCGAACTTGATGGTATGAGTCCCCAAATCCATTATCTGAACATTTTTGTTGTACTTAATTGCCATGGCTTATTCCAGCAGTTTGTGATCAAAAGGAAACAGAAAACGCCTTTCTTTGTCTACTTCGACTAAACGAAGCAGGGTCGACAGAGTTTTTAGCAACTTTATTTGATATTAGTTTTACTCTTAGTCTAGTGTATTAGTATGTTGACAATCTAGTAAAGTTACAAAAGGAATTCAATGAGTCAAACGAAGCCCGTTATCAAACACCCAGGGCTGTTAATTATTAGGGATGGCTGGGGTATTAGCGATAAGTTGAGGGGCAACGCGGTAAAATTAGCAGACCCCAAATGTTATAAAAGGTTATTAAATCAAAATTATTGGACTAGTTTAGAGCCTGGCGGGGAGGCCGTCGGACTTCCTGAAGGTCAAATGGGTAACTCCGAAGTAGGTCACATGAATATTGGAAGTGGTCGTACTGTATATCAAGATCTACCTAGAATAAACAGAGATTTAGAAACTGGTGAATTTGAAAAACAGCAGAATATGGCGGCTTTTCTTAAGCAATCTATTAATAGGGGTCGTGTACATTTATTAGGTTTGGTATCTGATGGGGGTGTTCACTCTCATCAGAATCATTTTTATGGTGTTCTGAAATTACTTAAAAAAGCTGGAATTGATAAAGTTTTCGTACATGTCATAACAGATGGAAGAGATACTTTCCCTGAAAGTGGTGCGGATTATATAGCTACACTTGAAGAAAAGATGAATCTCATTGGAGTAGGCGAAATAGCTACTATTAGTGGTCGTTATTATGCAATGGATCGCGATAAAAATTGGGATAGGACCAAAAAGGCTTATGACGCAATAGTGTTAGGAAAGGGAGAGTATTCAAAAAGTTCTAAAAAATGCATAGAAGATTCATATGTTAAAGGTATTACCGATGAATTTATCGAGCCTACTGTAATTAATACTGAAGGATGCATTCAATCAGGCGATGCCGCTTTATTTATGAATTTTCGTCCTGATCGTGCGCGCCAAATATCCTTTGCACTAGAAAATAATAACTTCACTCATTTCAATGCAAGGGAATTGAATTTACACTTTACGATAATGACTCCTTATTCGTCTGAACTCACCGTTCCCGTAATTTATACGAAGAAAAACTTGGGAAATACATTAGCAGAGGTTTTTTGTAATAAAGGGATGCGCCAGTTTAAAATAGCTGAAACTGAAAAGTATGCTCATATAACATATTTTATGAATGGCGGACATGAGAAGGAGTTTGATGGTGAAAAACATCAAATAATTCCTTCCCCAAAAGTAGCGACTTATGACCTTAAACCTGAAATGTCAGCTGAAGAAGTCACTAAAGCTCTATTGGGTGCCATTGACTCTTATCAGTATGATTTTTTAGCGGTTAACTATGCCAATCCAGATATGGTCGGTCATACGGGCAATTTAGAAGCTGCAATCAAAGCTGTTAGTATAGTTGATGATTGTGTAGAACAATTATTAAAAGCTATGGCTTCCGTCGGAGGTTCCACTTTTATAACGGCTGACCATGGTAATTTAGATGAAATGATTGATCATAATACGGGGCAAGTCTTGACCAATCACTCTTTGAATCAAGTTGATTTTATTCACGTTCCTAGACCTGGAGACAAAAGATTTGGCAAATTAAAGAGTGGGGGTAAACTGGCTGATATAGCACCTACAATGCTTCATGCGCTTGATGTTGAAATACCTAGTGAAATGGACGGAGATATTTTGTTTGAATAGATTTAAAGCAAATTTATTTCTTATATTCAAACCAATTTAATGTTTTGTTGCGTGAATAAGTCCCATATTACCCATAAGGTGAAATTCAACTTCTAAGCCGTATTTGAGAAAAACATCTTTTATTAGTTTTCGATCGTAACCACATCTACTCTCGTTCATGCCTAATTTCCTGTGAAATCTATTGTAAAAATAAGCTATAGTTTTATCTATCAGATTAGGTTTTAAAGGACATTTTTGTAGAAACACCCGTCTCCATGGTAGGGGCGGTACACTAATTACAACGTGTCCATCTTGAGTGACTACCCGACTCATTTCTGCAATGAATGCTTCAAAATGATCTGGAACAATATGGGTTATCAAGCCACAGGAAATTACAACATCAAAGGTTTTGGATTCGAAAGGGAGATTACATACATTAGCTTGTTGCCACTCAATGGATTCCCCCTTAGAAGTCGAATCAAGTCCTTTTTTTAGCATTTTGAAAGAAAAGTCTACAGCGACTAATTGTTTACTTCGCTTAGATAATGGAAAACTAAGAATTCCGGTACCTGCACCTAGATCAAGAATACGATTTTGATTATTTTCTACTAATTCACTTACAAACTCTACTAGATACTGAGCGTAGTTCAATTGACTTTGTCCAAATAAATCAAAGTAATGCTCAGAAAATGCATCATATTGTTGCCTTATATTCTTTGTTTTTAAGGCACTAAGAAAAAATCTCCAAGCTAGTTGAAATCTATAGTAACCTCTTAGTTTCTGACGTGAGTTTCTGGGAACTTCTTTAGTGTTAACTGTCGAAGCATTTTTTTCTTCTGATTTACTATGAACTATCGCTAGGTCTTTACCTAATTCGAATCTTGAATTCTTAGACATAATTTTGGCCAATTGAACGAGTGGTTTAGAATATCATTACGATATGAATTTGCATATGTTTTAATACAATTTGAAAATAATCACGTTTAAGTATGAAAATAGCATTTGAAATTTAAGATCAGCGGCCCTATTATGGGCCAAATTTTGTTATATGCAGAGCCTAAACAAGCAACTTTTTCAGCGCTCCTATCTGCTGAACACCAGAATCATTCTTTTTACCATTGGTAAGCTTCTGATGGGTCTTTCTGTGGCTATGCTTGTTCCGCTTATAGCCACATTCAGTTTCGGTGAAAATGATTGGATTGCATTCATAATTCCGGCTATTTTTACTTTTGCTATAGGTTTTTTTCTAAGTAAAATCTTTGCATCAAATGCGGACATGTCTACACGAGAAGGCTTTTCAATTGTGGCTTTAGTTTGGGTTGTTTTTACTATTTTTGGCGCACTTCCTTATGTATTTGTTGGTCATAGTTATACGGATGCTTTTTTTCAAACAATGTCGGGTTTTACAACTACGGGATCAAACGTTTTTCGTGATATTGCTTCACATTCTAAAGGAATATTACTTTGGGGAAATATAACTCAGTGGATAGGTGGAATGGGTATCATTGTTATGAGCTTAGCTATTCTTCCTGTTCTTGGAATTGGTGGTATGCAGTTGTTTAGAGCTGAGGTACCCGGTCCTGTGAGCGATAAATTAACTCCACGTATTCGCGATACGGCTAAAATTCTGTATCAAACGTATATTTTTTTGACCCTTGTAGAATGTTTATTGCTCTGGATAGCTGGAATGGACTTCTTTAGCGCAGTATGTCATTCATTATCCACATTGTCATCGGGCGGCTTTTCACCTCATAATGCTAGTGTTGCGCATTACGATAGTTCATGGATACATTTTATAATCATTGTCTTCATGTTGGCTTCTGGCGTTAACTTTGCTCTACATTATCAATTTTCTAGGTTGAAATTTTCTTCCATATGGACAGATACGGAGTTCAAATCATATCTATTTTTTATAATCTCCGTAGTATCCCTACTAGTAGCTATCTTGTTTTTTAAAGGGATCTATATAGATTTATTTCTATGTGTTAGAGATGTTTTATTTACAACCATAGCGCTAATTACAGGTACAGGGTTTGCTACTGTTGATTATGAGCAATGGCCTATAGTTTGTCAGGCAATACTATTCTGTTTATTCTTCACAGGTGGATGTGCAGGTTCTACTACCGGTGGCATTAAAATAATACGTTTAGTTATATTTTGTAAGTTTGCTTATCAACAGATTAATCAGTTAATCCATCCTCAAGCTATATTGAATCTTAAAGTCAATCGTCAAATGGTAAAAGATAATGTCATTAAGGGAGTATTAGGTTTCTTTATACTTTATGCACTTTCATTCATGATTGGGACGGTTCTTATGGCATCCACTGGCTTAGACCTGATTAGCGCTAGCGCCGCAACCGCGACCTGTCTTGGAAATATTGGACCCGCTTTTGGATCAATAGGCCCAACTGATAATTTTGCAGATATTAGCGATTTTGGTAAGTGGGTTTTAGCTTTCCTGATGCTTTTGGGAAGATTAGAACTATTTACGGTGCTGGTTTTATTCACCCCAACGTTTTGGAGAGATTAATTTAGGAACATTTGATGCGTTTAAAAATTAGTGATATGTGGGATTTTTCTAATCCACAGAATTGCGAAAAAAACTTTCGAGAAAAAATGGAAAAACACTCTGACTCCGCTTTTGAAGTTTGGGAGCTGCAAACACAGGTAGCAAGAGCTTTAGGACTACAAGGAAAGTTTATTCAGGCATTTAAAATATTGGATTCAATTCAAGCTGGTCTCGAGTTTGCGCCTACTTGCGTATCCAAGGATTTGGTAGGAATAAGATACAACCTTGAGATGGGACGTCTTTTGATGCTCAATGACAAACCTGAAGATTCAATTCGCTACTTTAAGTTTGCCTTAAAATTAGCTCTTAATATTGAAGCTGAAGATTTAAGTATGGATGCAATTAATATGCTTGTTAGTGTGGTTTCTATTAATGAACGAATAGAATTTGGCTTGAAAGGAATAGATTTAGCTACAAAGTCAGATAATGGAGAATTAAAATCTAGTATTGGAAACTTAGCAATTGAAATTGGTGAATCTTATTTACAGGTTCAGGAATATCAAAAAGCAATCGAGCAATTTATGCATGCTTGCGATATTTTTTCGAAGGCTTTCGATGCTGAGAAGGTTAGGTATATTCGACTTTCTATTTGCATTGCTCAAAGAGCTTTAGGATTGCATAAAGAAGCTCTACTGGAACTTCGCGCGCAAGAGGAATGGCACAAGAAGTCTGGAACAAATGACGCTATTGTATTCGAGGAAATAGCGGAAAATTTGTTAGCTTTAGGGCATAGTAGCTCAAGTATTTATTTCTCAAAAACTCTAAAATATTTTGAGGCAGAGTCTATGATTGGCAAGAAGGGTCCAGAAAGGCTAGCTAGAATTAAGCAATTAGCCAGAAAAATATTAAATTAATTAAATGTGGGCGAGTAATTATGCAAGAATTCGAATATGTAATGTGTGACCAATTAAAAGAAGCTATTTTGGTAGCTGAAGTTACTGGTAGACCTCTGCTACTCAAAGGTGAACCTGGTACCGGAAAAACACTGCTTGCACAGCACGTTGCCAAAATAAAAGGTTTACCAATATTTGAGTGGCATGTGAAATCCACTTCTTTGGCAAAAGATGGATTGTATACTTATGACGCTCTTTCTAGGCTTCACGATTCGCGTTTTTTGGATCTGGATGAACAAAATTTAAACAAAGTCAAAAATATTTCTAACTACATCAAATTAGAGGGTATGGGAAAAGCCTTTTCACTTAATAGCCCTTGTGTGCTATTGATCGATGAGATAGACAAGGCTGACATTGAGTTTCCCAACGATTTATTGCGAGAATTGGACCGTATGGAATTTGAAATACTGGAAACGGGTGAAAAAATTCAGGCCAAAATTAGGCCTTTTGTAGTAATAACGTCCAATAACGAAAAAGAATTGCCAGATGCTTTTTTGAGGCGTTGTGTATTTCATTACATTCAATTTCCGGATCGGGAACTTATGACTAAGATTATAAAATCTCATTTTCCTAAAATTGAAAGTAATATTTTGCGCAACTCACTAAGGATATTTTATCAGTTAAGAAATCAGCAAAATATACGTAAAAAGCCTTCCACCAGTGAATTAATTGACTGGTTGAGTATCTTAATCAATCAAGATGTTAATCTGGATATAAGTAATAAAATCCCTTTCTTAGGTACATTGATGAAAACGGAAGAAGATTTCATAAGAAGTTCTTAGACAGATTAAGCATGTTTCTCAACTTTTTTTATACCTTACGTGCTGAGAGGGTTCCTACTGGACCACGTGAATATTTAGACTTTCTAAAAGTAATTGACTACAGTTTAAAGACAAATGATAGTTTTGATTCTAATCGTTTTTATAATCTTGCAAGAGCTAGCTTGGTAAAAGATGTAAGTCATTATGACGGGTTTGACCTTGCATTTTCTCGTTGTTTTTCCGGAGCTATAAATTTAGATACGAAATTTAGGAACCAGTTGGAAAACTGGCTTCATGACGCATTGGAAAAGGAGTTAAACCTAGAGGCTAGAGAAGCTGCTCAAAATATTTTATCCGAAAACTTGCTAAAAGAATTCATAAAACGAATCGAGGAACAGACAGGACGGCATGATGGTGGAAATTATTGGATAGGGACTGGCGGTACTTCCGCTTTCGGTCACAGTGGTTATAATCCTGCGGGTATAAGAGTAGGTGGTGAATCTAAACATGGCTCGGCATTAGCAGTGGCGGGCGAGAGAAAATTTGCGGAGTATCGCAAAGATTGCACTATCGAAATAAGGCAGTGGAAGATGGTTCTTAAATCATTGAGATATCTTCATAGAACCGGACGACCACAACTGGATATTCCATCTAGCATCCGTAAATCGTGCGATCAGGGCGGAGAAGTAGAGGTAGTTTACAAAGCCTCCCGAAAAAATCAGTTAAAACTACTGTTACTTACCGACGTAGGTGGGAGTATGACCCCTTTTGCGGAAATGGTTTCTGCACTATTTAGCGCCGCCCATCAAATCAATCATTTTCGTGAATTTCAACACTACTACTTTCATAATATTTTTTATGACAAAGTTTATCCAGATATCACTATGAAATATACAGAAGGGGTCGAATTAGACGATTTGATGACTCAGTTAAATAATGATACTTGTGTAATTATTGTTGGAGATGCTGCTATGGCACCTTATGAATTATTTCACTTAAGTGCTGATAAGGAATTTTTTTATAGACATCTATTTTATGGATCCGATTCAAGTTTAGAAGGTATGACGGGTTGGCAAAGATTAATGCAGCTTAAAGCAAGATTTTCAAAAATAATTTGGCTAAATCCGGACACTCTATGGGAATCTCAAACTCAAATTAAAATAAGTTCCGAAATACCAATGTTCCCGATGACATTAGAGGGTTTAGAAAATGGCATACGAAAGCTACTGGTAAAGTGCTAAACTAATTGTTATGGAATACGAAGTAACCTTAAAACTATATGGTGAAATAGCGCAGTTTGACGGTAAAGAATACGCTCTAATTCGCAAGGTGTCGGTTGTAAGTGAAGATCCTGAATTTCCTGATATGCTTTGCGTAGCACTGCATCCAGTTAAAATGATAGCGCTTGAGCATATCGGTCCAGGTAGCAATAATTGTGGAGAATGTGAAATGCCCTCCAGGAGTCGTACCTGGGAGACTACCACTCTTGATCTGAAAGACTTTTTGGAGAGTGATGATGAGCGAAATGTTCTTTGGTAAAAGTTGATGCAAATTTCTGAGTTTAATAAGCAATATCCATTTACTCTCAAGCAGAGTTTAGTATGGGGCGAGATGGATGCCTTTCAGCATTTAAACAATGTGGCTTATTTTAGACTATTCGAAAGTGTTCGTATTGCTTACTTTGAGAAATTAGGCGTACTCGATATTATGCAATCTCAAAATCTAGGCCCTATCTTACACTCTACAGATTGCCGTTACAGGATACCTTTAGTTTATCCAGATGAATTGTTATTAGGTGCCTGTGTTTCAAGAATTGAATACGACCGTTATGAAATAAGTCATGCAATTTTTTCTCTTAAAAATCAAAAATTAGCGGCAAATGGAAACGGATTGATTGTTTGTTACGACTACAACAAGGATGAAAAAGCCAAAGTACCTGCAGACTTAATCAAGTCGATATTAAATTTTCAGGATGAATGTAAACCTGAGTTAATCAATTTAGAGCAAGCCAGAAACTAAAAAAGTTAGAAAGAAAATAGTCGCTGAGCGATTCCAATGCTGGACTTCAGAATAATAACGGCTAGGCATTAATAAAAACTTTTGGAAGGTTTTATTTTTTTCAAACAAGTAGCAGATTAAGATTCCCGTAAGACAAAACAATATCATATTTAGAAGTAAACGCAGTTGGACTACAAGCACCAGTAAGCTAAAAACTCTGGGAATATTAAATGCTATTGGTGATCGAGGCAGCGGCAAATCATCAATTTTCCCTTTCGGAAAAAAACCATTTTGCTCAATTGTCTTAAAGAACTCTTGTCCTTGATTTCTTAAGAAAACGAGCTGTATATCTTGAGGATAATCTGGTCGAGAATGCTTCAATATATATTCAGCTCCCATCCAGTGCGATTTACACTCAATTTCGATTAATTTTTCTGCCGAGAAGGAATAATTCCCTATGAGCGACTCTATAGTTAAATTATTTTGATGAACTCTTAAGCGAGTAAATGGGAAACTTGCATGAACTAGTCCAATTTGAATTCCACAGTATGCATTGTGATAAACAGGTTTAGACATAATTAAATGGTTACTTTAAATGAAACTATTTGCAAGTTTGACAGCATGAAATAATAAAAGATGTTCCTTAAAGACGATTTTAAAATTAGGTGTCAAACGAATAATTAACATGAGTTGAAAAGCTCTGTTTCTTCAAATAAACTAAATGATCTAATGAAGTTATTCTGTTTTTTAATACTCGGCTTGATGCAGCAAGTACATTCAAAAAACTGTCATGAAGTTCGAATGGCTTTAGACCTAGGTTCTACCGCTATAAAAATGGCAGTAGCTGAGGTGGATTTTTGTAACAGTAAAATTTCTGATGTGTTTGTGAGAGTTTCACGAAGAATAGACTTTCAAGATGATCTTCTTAAATCGGGTAAAAAGGAATTGAGCCGGAAGATTATGTGGAGAGGATTACAAATTATTTCAGAAATGTTCAATCTTGCGAAACCTTACAAGGTGGAGCGTAGTTTGGCTGTGGGTACATCCGTGTTTCGTAGAGCCATAAATGCCAATGAATTTTCCAATAAACTGCAAAAATGGTTTGATCTTTCTTTTCTTGTTCTTAGTCCAAAGCAAAAAGGTAAATTAAGTTTTGAAGCAGTAAGATCAACTGTTCAAACTCCTCGTAAGGATATCGCGGTATGGGAAATTGGAGCCGGTAGTATGCAGTTTTCAAGCATGATCGACGAGGACCCTGAACCTTTTACCTTTGAGGCTATATTGGCTAGTATTTCTTTTAAGAATATGTTCATTAATAAGGTTCAAATGAAAAATTCAATGACAATATCATCACCTAATCCCATCATCCGTGAACAAGGAGAATTAGGAATATTAATCGTTGAGGAATTTAGCAATCGAGTACCACCTGTACTCCGTCAAAAACTTGCAGATTCACGAACGAGGGTATATGGAATAGGAGGAGTCCATTCTTACTCAGTTAGTAATCAGGTAAATATGCCAGTGTATGATTTGGGGTCTGTGAATGAAGCTTTGGAAAACTCTTACGATCTTAGTGATGAAGATATTGGTGGAGAATATGCAGCAACGGATGTGAGTAACCTCATATTAGTTGCTGGGTTTCTTAATAATTTAAATATATCTCAGGTATACAGTTTAGACATAAGTATGGTTAATGGGGTTTTGGTAAGTAATGACTACTGGTAGTTTAGGTACAAAGTAGCTTTAACCAGTAATCTGCTCTTGGCAGCAATCGTTTAAGGTTTTCATAATCTGCAAGTTCAAGGTCTTTAAAATCGAATCCAGGTGACATTGTAGTGCCCATTAAAGCTACTTCACCATCATCAACTAGTCTCGACCCTTGCCAGCTATTGGCCGGAACTTTAATTTGGGGTAAGTGACCGGACATAAAATCGCTTCCTAATAAATGTACCTCAAAGCGAGGTGTCGGAGTTTCAATTAAAAAGAATAACTCCACCGGATCACCATAATAAAAATGATAAATTTCATCTGTTGGAAGACGATGCAGGTGAGAGAAGGTATTTTTAGTTAAACAATAATATATTGCAGTTGAGAATGATTTTGAGTCTTGATATGGCAAAATAGTCCCTGGAATTTGTGCGGGGCTACGATAAGTTTCAAGATAGAATCCGCCTTCTTTAGGTAATGGCACTAATCCAAAATGTTTTATTAAATCTTCGGCGTTCATAGTATCTAGAGACAATATTGATTTCTTATATATCTAATATTATCTCATGTTTTTGAGGTGGTAGACATTCGCTCTCACTGCAGGCTTGCGTATTTAGATTTAGATGGATTTTTGAGACGGATGAATCTTTTGGTTCATATTTAAATTTTAAATTTAGAATACCTTCATACACAGAAAGCTCTTCATCAGAAAAATCTAATTCTAAATCTTCTCCATCAGGATAAATAATTTTTCCGTAAGTAATCTGGTTTTTATTTACTACATCTAAGCGGGTTGGTATCAGATATTCTTGGTAGGGTTCTGCGGAGTTAATATGGAATCCATCTTTTATTTTAATTGTGACATTAACAGTTTTTTTTGAAGAACTAGCTTCAATTATTAGAGGATGTTTTTCTAGTTTTAATGATTTTTTTATATTAGCTGATTGGGGTTTTTTGATGGAGAATTCTTTAGCGTCTTCGATATGAGTTAGTAACGAATTTAAATAGGTTACCGATCCAGCGGGATTGTCAATAAGTTGTCCCATGTAGTAGGGAATAATTTTCATAGCTTTTAATCTTAATTGACGATTTTTAGATTCGAGATTTGCTTCCAAAAACACAGCTGGTGCTGAAGGAAGTACATTGTCATCAAGGTCCAGTACTCGAAAAATTAAATCTTGGTGTTCATCAGAAGAGTTGAACAGGTTCTTTGACTTCTCATCATAAAACTTTTTCCAACCAATTTTGAGTAGTTTATGAGCTTTTTCAATATGACTAGATTCGCCAGTGACCCTACTCAAACTTATTAGAGCTCTAGCTAGATAAGCATAGTCACTGAGATAGGCAGCAACTTCTCCATGTTGTCCATTGCGCCCGTGATGATACAAAGTTTTCTCAGACCACAATAAATTGATGAGTTGGTTCGCGATACGTTTGGCTCGAATAAGCAATTTGTCGCTATTGAGCCATTTGGATGCTTTCGCTAGACTTTCGATAGCTAATGCATTCCAGTCACATAATACTTTATCATCAATTAGAGGCCAGACTCTTTTGGATCGTTCTTTCCATAACTTTTGGCGAACTAATTTATCAATATTCCAATTTTTTTCCAGGGCTTTTGAAAGTAGGTTGAATCCGGGGTTTTTACTTCCATTTTCGGGCTTAAAATTACCTTTTTCTCTAATTCCATAACGTTTACTAAAGTTTAAATATTCATTTTCATTTAGAACTTTGCGTAATTGTTTAGTAGTCCAAAAATAGAATAGACCTTCCTGGTTCTCACTTTCAGCATCAATAGCAGAAGCATACAAGCCTTCCTTGGTGATCATATCACGCTCTAGAAAATCAAAAATTTCTAAAGCGACGTTTTTATAGAAAGAATCTTTACTAATAGCATAAGCTGCTGCGTAAGACTGCGCTAATTGAGTGTTATCATAAAGCATCTTTTCGTAATGTGGAAGAAACCATCTTCCATCAGTAGAATATCGATGAAAGCCGCCTGCAAGATGGTCATATAAACCGCTGAAAGCAAGAGTTTTTAAAAGTCGTAATGCTGAATCAATCGAAGCTGCAAATTTTGTTTTGAACTTGGTTCGTTTTAAACTTTGGTTAGTGATGAAGTGTAGAATTTGATGAGGTGGAAATTTAGGTCCTTTAGTAGAAGAAGAATTTAATTTATTCAGGCGACTTTCAAGTCTCTGCAACATTTTATTTAAGTATTGCTCGCTGACATTAATGGCCTCTCGAGGTTCTAGACTAAGCATTTGTTGAAGCAAAGTATTTATATAGTTTGCGCTACTAATAACCTCTTCTCTATTGTTACTCCACTTAAGAGTAAGCTGTGAAAGTAAGTTTTGAAATTTTGCTTTCGAAAAATAAGTGCCTGCATAAAATGGCAATCCATTGGGTGTGAGCCAAACATTATTAGGCCATCCACCTCGGCCTTGCATTATTAACTGTGTAGCAGTCATGTAGATTCGATCAATGTCAGGTCGCTCTTCCCGGTCAATTTTTACTGGAATAAAATTATCATTTAATATTTTTGCGGTTTCAATATCATTGAAGGATTCACGTTCCATTACATGGCACCAATGACAGCTGGAATATCCTACAGAAAGAAAGATTGGTTTCTCCTTTTTCTGAGCTAGATTCAAGGTTTCTTGAGACCATGGACGCCAGTCTACAGGGTTTCTTGCATGCTGAAGAAGATAAGGGCTCTTTTCAAAAATAAGTCGATTAAAGTTTTTACCGCCATCAAGTGGTAATTTTTGTAATTCGGCATTGGTAAGATTGGGTAGCTGTCTTGCTTTAAGTGAAACGGTAGTTAAGGTTAAAACTAAGCAAATTAGAATTGAGGTTTTCATAATTATCCACCGTGATCTCAGGAACTTAAAGATTTAATGAGCATTTAAGTCGTCGATTACTTTTTCCTTGTTATCAACGAATAGCATGGCGGATTCTTTTCCGCCACTGAAGTGGATAAAAATCTGTTCAGATTTTACACCTTCCAACTCACTAATTTCACCCGAGCTGATGAATGTTACTAAATCTCGGTTAATGTAATAATCACCGTATTCAATACAGGTCACTTTGGTCAGTTTAGACATAGTTATTCTCTCAAATACACATTTGATATTTGTTAAGGAGCGGTGGAGGTGGGATTCGAACCCACGGAGCTTTCACTCACACGATTTCAAGTC